>JBIODP010000005.1:0-29378 GCA_044445195.1 Burkholderiales bacterium
AACCAAACACCGTGCGCCGCATGGACGACAACTTGGGCAGGGAAAACTCCAGGCCGATGGAAAACATCAGGAATACCACGCCGAATTCAGCCAGGGTATGCGTCGTTTCGTTATTCTCGGCAAAGCCGATTCCATAGGGACCGATCAGGATGCCGACCACCAGATAGCCCAGCATCGGCGGCAGATGCAAGGTGCGAAAGGCGACCACGCCAAGAACGGCGGCGCCGAGTAGCAAAAGAGTGAGTTCCAGCGGTGAAAACATAGGCGGCTAATTACTCCCCTGTGTCCCTGTAGGGAAGGAGTGTCCGCTTGCAAGCGAACACCGTTACGCATTCGAGGGGCAATGCCCCTCGAATGCCCCTGCGCCACCCTCGCCCGCTTGCGGGAGAGGGGCTGGGGGAGAGGGAGTGCCGCCCGCAGAGGCGTTTTTTGCGCTTGTTTGCCCACTTATGAGACTCGTTTGGAATTCGCTTTACCTCTTGGATAGTGCATTTGTGCATTTTCCCTCTCCCCCAACCCCTGTATCCCTGTAGGGACGGAGTGTCCGCTTGCAAGCGGACACCATTACGCAGGCGCGGGGCAATGCCCCTCGAATTCCCCTGCTACACCCTCTCCCGCAAGCGGGCGAGGGGAGAAAACTTCATGCGATTGTCCTGTGTTGCATCTGGCAAGTTTTTTGCTTTACGATTTTCTTGCGTTGCAAATTCGTTTATACTTCAAGCATGAGTGTAACCCATGCAAAAATCGCGCCCCAACCATTTGACGACAAAAGTGCTGCGCGTGCGCTTCAGCTAGCGCTCGATACCTTGCAAATCGAGGCCGATGCTATTCTAGCAATGAAACAACGGCTCGCTGCCGGGCTCGATTGCAGCTTTCAGGAAGCTGTCGGGCTTTTATTTCGCTGCAATGGGCGCGTGGTAGTCTCCGGCATAGGCAAGTCGGGGCATATCGGACGAAAAATAGCGTCAACCCTGGCCTCGACCGGCACCCCGGCCCTGTTCATGCATCCGGCCGAAGCCGCGCATGGCGACCTTGGCATGGTAACCGAACACGATGCCTTTATCGCGATTTCCCATTCCGGAGAAACGGCAGAACTGCTGGCCATCGTTCCGATCGTCAAGCGCATGGGCGCCAAATTGATTGCCATGACCGGTAATCCGGCATCGAATCTTGCGCAATTGGCGAATGTCCATCTCAATATCGGCGTCGCCAAGGAAGCCTGCCCGCTCAATCTGGCGCCTACTGCCAGCACTACCGCAACCCTCGCCATGGGCGATGCGCTGGCAGTCGCGCTGCTCGATGCGCGCGGATTCAAGGAAGACGATTTTGCGCGGTCTCACCCCGGCGGCGCGCTGGGCCGCCGCCTGCTGACCCATGTGCGCGACGTGATGCGTAGCGGCGATGCCATCCCTGCGGTGACGGCCGATGCTTCGTTGTCGGCCTCCCTGCTGGAAATAACCAAAAAAGGCATGGCGATGACGGCGATAGTCGATCGCGACTTTCACGCGATCGGCATATTTACCGACGGCGATCTGCGCCGCCTGATCGAAGAAATCCAGGATTTCAGCAAATTATCGATTGCAGATGTCATGCATGCCCATCCGCGGACCATAGGGCCGGATCAATTGGCGGTCGATGCGGTGCATGTGATGGAAGAGTTTCGCATCAACCAATTGCTGGTAGCGGATGCCGGCGGAAAACTGGTCGGCGCGCTCCACATCCACGATTTGACACGCGCCAAGGTGATCTGATGACGGACGCGACGCACGTTGAAGCCAGCGCCGACGCCGTCGCCCGCGCTACGCGCGTTCGCCTGTTGATTTTCGACGTCGATGGAATATTAACGGACGGCAGTCTCCATTACGGCCCGGTGGGCGAAATCATGAAGACCTTCAATGTGCTCGATGGGCTCGGCATCAAACTATTGCAGCAATCCGGCATCGTAACGGCCCTTATTACCGCGCGCAATTCTGACATTGTCGCCAGGCGCGCGGCGGATCTCGGCATTAACCATGTGCGCCAGGCTGTGCATGACAAAAAGACGGCGTTTGAACAATTGCTGAATCACACTGCGATAGCCGCGCAAGACAGCGGTTTTATCGGGGACGACCTGATCGACCTGCCGGTCTTGCTGCGTGCGGGCTTCGGCGCCAGCGTGCCAAACGGGCATAGCGAAGTGCGCGCGCGCGCGCATTACGTGACCCAGGCGCATGGCGGCCGCGGCGCTGTGCGCGAGCTGTGCGATTTCATCCTGCGGGCGCAAGGCAATTACGAGGCGGCGTTAGCGCCGTATATCGCGTGAACGGCGCCCGCTCATCGGATCGCCTCAGGCTGCTGATATTGATCATGCTATCGGCGGCAATGGCCTTGGGCAGTTTATGGGTAAGCGAGGTCATGCGCAGCAGAGCCGACCATTCGGCGCTTGCCGCGATGCGCACCGACCCGGATTATTTCGTCGAAAAATTCAATTTCGTCCGCACTTCCAAAATCGGCCAGGCGCGTTACGCAATTTCCGGAGCGAAGCTCACCCATTTTCCGAAGGAAGACAATTTCGAGATCGAGTTGCCGGTACTCAAGAGCCTGAGCGTCGATCGCCCGTGGATAACCATGCGCGCGCAACGCGCTATCGCCAACGGCGACGCCAGCCAGGTGCAAATGATCGACGATGTGCATATTGACCGCCCGCCATCCAAATCAGCGCCGGATTTCCATCTGCGATCCGACTATATGCTGATTTTTCCGGACGACGACATGATGAAAACCGACAAGCCGGTCGAGATCGTGCACGGAACAACCAAAATAACCGGAGAAGGTATGCTCGCCAACAACGCCACGCTCAATTTCACGCTGTTCCATCATACGAACGTCATCGTTCAACCGCAAAGGCATTGAAGCGACTAGTGAGATCTAAGCCACGCTTTATCCAGAAAACACATATGAAACGTTTCCTTCCTTTGTTACTGATCGCGCTCCAGTTCACTGTTGCCGGCATTGCGCATGCCGAGAAAGCGGATTCACAAAAGCCATACAATGTCTCCGCAGACAATATGGTAGACGACGACGTGAAGCAAATTCGCACCTGGACCGGCAACGTCATCCTTATCCAGGGCACCATGATCTTGAAAGGAACCAAGCTGGTGGTGACCACCTCGCCGGATAATTATGATTTCGCCACTCTTTATGCGCCGGCAGGCGGCCGGGCGACCATGCGTCAAAAGCGGGATGGCGGCCCCGACCTGTGGATGGAAGGAGAGGCGACGGACCGCATTACCTACGATCAAAAAACGTCGATCGTGAAACTGTTTGCCAACGCAAAATTGCGCCGCCTGACCGGCGCCAAACCGACCGACGAGGCAACGGGAGCATTTCTTTCCTATAACAGCCAAACCGAGATCGTAACGGGCGCCAATACCGAAGCCGGCGATAGCAAGCCGGGCGCAGGGCGTGTTATCGTGGTGATTCAACCGCACCCGGCGCCGAAGGACAAATAGATGAGCAGCACCCTGATCGTGCGCGGCCTGCAAAAAAGTTACGGCGCGCGGCAAGTGGTTGGCGACGTGTCGCTGGAAGTTGAAAGCGGCGAAGTAGTCGGCTTGCTGGGCCCGAACGGCGCCGGCAAAACCACGTCGTTTTACATGATTGTAGGTTTGGTGCCGTCGGACGCCGGCGAGATTACGCTGGATGGAATCGATATCTCGCGCCTGCCCATCCATCGGCGCGCAACGCTGGGTTTGTCTTATCTGCCGCAAGAAGCATCGGTGTTTCGCAAACTGACGGTGGAAGATAATATCCGCGCGGTATTGGAACTGCAACGCGAAAACGGCCAACCCCTGTCGAAGGCCGGCTTGAACCAGCGTCTGGATACCTTGCTGGCAGAGCTGCAAATTGAAAAATTGCGTGAGAACCAGGCGATGTCGCTCTCCGGCGGCGAACGCCGGCGGGTTGAAATTGCGCGCGCGCTGGCGACCAACCCGCGCTTTGTGTTGCTGGATGAACCGTTTGCCGGCGTTGACCCGATCGCCGTGATCGAGATCCAGCGTATCGTGCGTTTTCTGAAAGGACGAAACATCGGCGTGCTGATCACCGACCATAATGTGCGCGAAACGCTGGGCATTTGCGACCGCGCCTATATTATCAACCAGGGCGCAGTGCTGGCCAGCGGCCGCCCCGACGACATCATTGCCGACGAGTCGGTGCGCCGTGTCTATCTGGGCGAACATTTCCGCATGTAACGGCAAGCACAAACTTCTATGAAGCAAAGCCTCCAACTTCGGGTTTCCCAACATCTGGCGCTCACGCCCCAGTTACAGCAATCGATACGCCTGCTGCAACTGTCGACGCTGGAACTGCATCAGGAACTGGAGCAGATACTCTCGGATAACCCGCTGCTGGAACGGCTCGACGACCCGCTCGACCATTCGGTGCGCCTGCTCGCGGACGGCGCGATCGGCGCTGCCGGCGCCCCGGTTGACGGCGCCGCCAGCGACACGCCGGCCCCAACTGACGGCGAGGAAAGCTTTAACGGCAGCGAAACCCCGGAAACCGCCCGCAGCGAGGCCGAATGGACTTTCGACGATGTCGCCCGCTCCTCCAAGGCGCCGGAAGACGACGATGCCCGCCCCCAGTTGGAGGCGCACGACGTGACCCTGCGCGAACACTTGCTGGAACAGATGCAAGTCACCGTGCATGAACAACGCGATCGCGCCTTGCTGGAACTGGTGATCGATGCGTTGGATGAAAACGGCTATCTGACCGAGCCGCTGGAAGATATCCATGCGCGGTTGCCGCAGGAACTTGAGATTGACATCGGGGAATTATCGATTGCGCTGGCGATGCTGCAAAATTTCGACCCGCCCGGCGTCGGCGCCCGCAACGCATCGGAATGCCTGGCGCTGCAAATCAAGCGCATGCCGAAGGTCGCAATGGTTACCCGGCGCCTGGCCCTGGCCATCGTCGAGCAGCATCTGGCGCTGTTCGCTCAACGCGATTTCAACAAGCTCAAAAAAGCGCTGGATTGCGACGATGAAGACTTGCGTGAGGCGCAAGCCATCATCAGGCAGTGCAACCCGCATCCGGGCGTCGCATTCGGAACCGGCGCCTCGGACTACGTGGTGCCCGATGTTATTGTCAAGCGAACAAAAAATGGCTGGCAAGTCCAGTTGAATTACGATGTGATGCCGCGCCTGCGGGTGAATGCGATGTATGCCAATATCCTGAAACAGAGCAAAGGTGAGGGATCGCTCACTTCGCAGCTGCAGGAGGCAAAATGGCTGATTAAAAATATGCGCCAGCGTTTTGACACGATTTTGCGTGTTGCCCAAGCGATTGTCGAGCGCCAAAAGAGCTTTTTTTCGCATGGCGCTGTCGCGATGCGGCCTCTTGTCTTGCGTGAAATAGCTGATACACTAGGCTTGCATGAGAGTACAATTTCACGTGTGACCACACAAAAATATATGCTGACTCCGCACGGCATGTTTGAGTTGAAATACTTTTTTGGCAGTCACGTCGCGACGGAAGCAGGAGGTGAAGCGTCATCCACCGCGATACGGGCATTGATTAAACAATTGATAGGAGCTGAAGACCCGAAGAACCCATTTTCCGACAGCAAGATAGCGGACATGTTGGGGGAACAAGGCATGGTAGTGGCGCGCCGCACCGTCGCCAAATACCGGGATGCGTTGAAAATCCCTTCCGTCAGTCTGCGCAAGTCTTTGTAGTTTTTATCGTTTTATTTGTTGCCGCGTTTTAACTTAGTAACTTCGCAACTTTGCAATGCGAGGGTTCGAACCTCCGGCAACGCTATCACAGGAGCGCGTATGAATCTCACCATCAGCGGACATCACCTCGAATTGACCCCAGCCATTCGCGAATATGTGCAAAGCAAGCTGGAGCGCATCGAGCGCCATTTTGATCATGTCATCGATATTGCCGTCATTCTGTCCGTCGATAATCTTCTCCCGGATAAAGAAAAACGGCAAAAAGCGGAAATCAACCTGCGCCTGCCGGGGAAAGATTTGCATGCGGAAAGCATTGCCGAAGACCTGTATGCGGCAATTGATACCTTGATCGACAAGCTGGACCGGCAAGTCATCAAGTACAAAACAAAGATTCAGGACCACCAGCACGAAGCCATCAAGCACTTGCCGGAAGCGGTTTCACCCATCGCCGCATCCTGAGCGGTACGCTTGCCGAATCGATCGGCACAGGTGCAGGGTAAGAACAAAGGGCGCATAGCATGCTATGCGCCCTTTTTCATATTAAATGTGGTGCTATTCAGCCGCAGGCGCGAGTGCGGAGTGCGTTTTGGGGAAGAGAAAGCGCGAGCGATCCAATGAAGCCCGGGCGGAATGCGCGTGACGACAATAGTCACAGGTCATGAGCCCGTCTGCCAGAAGACGCTCTCTTTTCCAAAACGCACTCCGCACTCGCGCCTGCGGCTGAATAGTTACCGGAACTGTTAAATTTCATCCACCAGAAACAATCGCCGGTGTTCGCGGATGGCATAACGGTCGGTCATGCCGGCAATATAGTCGGCAACCTGGCGGGCCTGCAATGCCGGATCGCCGGACAAGACCTGGTAATCCGGCGCCAGCAATGCCGGCTCTTGCATGAATGCCGTGAATAACTCGTTGATGATGCGGCGCGCCTTGCTGGTCATGCGGTTAACCTGGTAGTGCTGATACAGATTTTCACGCAGGAACTGCTTCAGCACTACGGCTTCGGCACGCATCGCATCGGAAAAACAGATCAGGACCCCGGCATTTCGAACATCGTCTATGTTCTTTACACCAGCCGCCTGTATGCGTTGTTCCGACGTATCGATCAGATCCACGATCAGCGCATTGATCATGCGCCGTATCGTTTCATGCACCGCGCGGCGTCCGCCGATACCCGGATAGGCGGTTTCCGCCTGGCGTCGATGCCGGGCGTAAATGTCGATTTGATCCAGTTGCGCGGCGCTCAGCAAACCGGAGCGCAATCCATCGTCGACATCATGATTATTGTAGGCAATTTCATCCGCCAGATTGGCCAGTTGCGCTTCCAGCGACGGCTGTTTGCGCTCGATGAAGCGCTGCCCGACATCACCCAGCCTTGCGGCATTGGCAAGCGAACAATGCTTGAGTATGCCTTCCCGCGTTTCAAACACCAGATTAAGGCCGTCGAATGCCCCGTAGCGCTCCTCCAGCATGTCGACTACGCGCAGACTCTGCAAGTTATGCTCAAAGCCTCCGTAATCTTTCATGCAGGCGTTGAGTGCATCCTGGCCGGCGTGGCCGAAGGGCGTATGGCCGAGATCGTGCGCCAGCGAAATCGCTTCAATCAAGTCTTCATTCAGGCGCAGGTTGCGCGCGACTGAACGGGCGATCTGCGCTACCTCGAGGCTATGCGTCAAACGCGTGCGGAACAGGTCGCCTTCGTGATTGACGAACACCTGGGTTTTATATTCAAGCCGGCGAAAAGCGGTTGAATGAATAATGCGGTCGCGGTCGCGCTGAAACTCCGTGCGCAAGGTGGGGGCCGGTTCCACCACACGCCGCCCGCGCGTTGCTGCCGAGTGGGCGGCATACGGCGCAAGGTGGGCTTCCAGATTCATGACATTTCCTTGCCGACGCAGGCTTGTATGGTTTCCAGCAAGCTGTTTTGCGGCACCGTGGTAATGATCGGCGTGCCGAGCGGCTTGATCAGGATGAACTTGATTTTCCCATCCTCGTTTTTTTTGTCGACCTGCATCAATTTCAGCCAGCGTTCGGCGCCGAGATCGGGAGCGACAACCGGCAATCCGGCGGCCCGCACCAGTGCCGTCAGGCGCGCTTTGGCCGCGGCATCGATGTAGCCCAGGCGATGCGATAAATCGGCGGCCATCGCCATGCCGCAACCGACCGCCTCCCCATGCAACCACTGGCCATAACCCAAACCGGATTCGATGGCATGCGCAAAGGTGTGGCCGAAATTTAAAATGGCGCGCAATCCCCCTTCGCGCTCATCCTGGCGCACCACGTCAGCCTTGATTTCACACGAGCGCCGGATGGCGTAGGCGATAGCATGCGTATCGCGGGCGATCAGTTTGCCGATATTGGCTTCGATCCAGGCGAAAAACACCGCATCGATAATCGCTCCATGCTTGATCACTTCCGCCAGGCCGGCCGATAATTCACGGGCCGGCAAGGTGGCGAGCGTAGCGGTATCGGCGATCACTGCGTTCGGCTGGTAAAACGCGCCTATCATGTTCTTGCCGAGCGGGTGGTTGATGCCGGTCTTGCCGCCCACCGAGGAATCGACCTGGGCCAACAGCGTGGTAGGCGCCTGGATAAACGGCACGCCACGCATGTAACTGGCTGCCGCATACCCTGTCATATCGCCGATGACGCCGCCGCCCAGCGCGATCAGCGTGGTCTTGCGGTCGCATTGCTCGCGCAACAGGGCGTCGAAAATCAGCATCAGGGTGGCCCAGTTTTTTTCTTCCTCGCCATCGGGCAGCACGATGGATGTCACGCGCTTGCCGGCCGCCGTCAGGGTTTTGGCCAATTGCTCCAGGTACAGCGGGCCTACTATGGTATTGGTGACTACCGCAACCCGTTCCCCGGCGATAGTACGGCGGCACCATGACGGGTCCGACAGCAGGGAGGGGCCGATTTCGATTGGGTAACTGCGCTCGCCGAGATCGACTTGCAGCGAGATCGGCTGGAATGGCGCCTCAGGCGCCACAGGCAACGGCAGGGGTGGGACGGCTTGATCGGCAGGCATAACGGGAGTCTATCAGATTGGTTCGGCGGGAGTCGGCACGACGCCCAATTGCATCAGTATGGCATGAACCAGCGACGGTATGTTAGTGCGCCCGGTTTCGACAATAATATCCGCTACTTCGCAATACAGGGGTTCGCGCTCGCGCGTCAACTCTTCCAGGCGCGCGCGCGGATCGGCAGTCTGCAATAATGGGCGGTTTTTGTCATGGCCGGTGCGTTGCAGGATATGGGCGACGCTGGCGCGCAGATAGACTACCGTGCCGCGCGACGCGAGAAAATCGCGGCTCTCCTTGCACAGGACGGCGCCGCCGCCGGTAGCCAGCACGATGTCCTGCTGCGCGGTCAGGTCGCGGATGACCTCCGCTTCGCGCCGCCGGAAAACTTCCTCGCCTTCGACTTCAAAGATCACCGGAATCGAGGCGCCGGTACGCACCTCGATCTCATGGTCGGAATCGACAAACCGCTTGTTAAGCTTCTTTGCCAGCGCCCGCCCGACCGTTGTCTTGCCGGCGCCCATCAAACCAACGAGGAAGATATTCGACGTCAGAATGCCGTGACGCAATTATTGACCCCATATGGACTGTAAAACCCCGGAGGACTAACAGTTTGCGACGCGTAGTCGGCTGCGGCGCCTTGCAGAGGGTTGATGGAAGCCGAGGCGCTCGACTGCGTGCCCAACGTGCTGGCATGGACCGTTAATTCAGCATTTGTCCATATCGCATGATCCTTGGGATAAGTCAGCGTCAATGTCGCATGTCCGGACGCATCGGTTACCCCGCTGGAAGTGACATTGCCCGGAATGCCCGGCATCAAGTGTTGATAAACCGTTCCCTCCAGAGAAGGATCAAGTGGGTATACGGACGGATAATAAATTTGCCACGCCGGCGGAGGATTGATAGGACTCCACACGCCATCATTGGCGATGTCGGTATTGGGACACCATGGACCACTCGCCGTCCCTGCAAGATTAAAACCATCGACTGGTTGAGTACTCGGATCAATTATCCAGCCACTGTCAAACTTCATATTGCCCTTCGTGTAACTGGTCGCCACCAATTGGCCGTCAACCGTGGCGCCTTGCACCGGATTCCCTGCCGAATCGGTAACAAACACCGACCAAACTTGCGAATAGGTGGTTTCAGTGCTGTCGACCGTGTTGCCGGTACCTGCGGTGACAAACAGTGCCTGGCCCGCCACCGTCAGCGAGATCTGCGTGGAATTGGTTGCCACAGTGCTTTGAATCGCCGCCAGCACCTTCACGCCATTTTGCGCGGTCGTTCCGGCGCCCGGATAATAATTAGCCTGCGCCTGGCCATTGGCCTGGGTAGTCACTACCGCCGGCGAAATGTAGCCGCCGCTCGAATCGGTCACCAGCGTAAACTTCACCGGTACTCCTTGCACCAGATTGTTATTCGTCGTGCCGTCCCGCACAGTGGCCGTCAACACGCTGAATTGGGCGGTTGGATTGACGCTATTGGTATTGGCGGCAACGATATCCGGGAATGCAGTCAAGGTAATATTGGGCAGTACCGCACTGTTCAATTGGGCGATAAATGTCACCGATGCCGATTGCGTAGGACCAGCTACCGTGCCGGACATCTCGGAGACGGCAACCGTCGCCGTGCCGGCGGTCAACGAACTCAGATAAAGCGTCTGCATTTTCCCGGCAGTAAACGGCACCGAGGCGGCGCTCAATGGAATTGAGCAGACCTTATCTGTGTACAAAACGCCGCGCGAAGTGGTGACCAGGGCAGTGCCGGCGGTGGGTGTCCCGTTTACTGCGTAGGCGGAGTCCACTTGTATGCAACTGGTACTCGTATATTCGGGAATCGGCTGCGGCGACACGCTGACGACGGTAGCCGGCGACGTCGTGGGGTCGGTCAATGTCACCGACAGGCTCTGACTGGTTGTCGTAAACGCCGCCGTAGCACTTGCGCCCTCAGCCGAAACGGACAACGTGCCCGATCCGCCCGCGGTCGGCGTTATGTCAAACGTCACATTGCCGTTGGAGTCGGTCACCGGCGCTGCTGCCGTGCCCGCATCGAGCGGATCGGGAGCGACCGTATTGCCTGCCGTGGCACTGAACGTAACCGGCACATTGACAATATTATTGCCGCCGGAGTCCTGAAGGTTAAACGTAAATCTGGAGAGCGTATTGATGGTGAGCGCAGTCGGCGCGCTGGAGGCCCTAACGGTAGTGCCTGTCACATTGATCGTCCCCTTGCCCGTTACGCCGCCGCCGGTTGCCGTTATATTAATGACGCGGTTCGTTTGATTCCCCGCCGTGTTGAGCGTCGCCGTAGCGATGCCGCTGGAACTGGAGGTGGCAAGCGTGACGGCCAGAAGGCCGGAATCGGCAGTGAAGGTAACAGGGACGCCGCCCAAAGCGTTATTATTCGCGTCGCTCACTTGTGCAGTCACCGTGACTGCCGTGGCGGCGGTTCCGGCGGAGGGAAGCGTCGGTGAACTAAACAGGACCGCAATCGCATGCGCCTTAATGGTGGTGGCGGTGGTCGAGCCGGTCGAGTCGGTTGAACTGGACCCGCTAGTAGACTTGCCGGAGGAGCCGCCGCCGCCGCCGCAAGAGATCAGCATCAACGCCAGCAGGCTGCAGCACGCCAATCGGGCCGCTCGGGCCATATTGCGGAAGGAGTGGCATGGGCCGGTAAAATTGGCTATCATAAAAGACCTTGAAAGTGTATTTTGAAATTCAGGCTGCGCTTAGCGCGACGACAACTTGTCTGTCACGATCTTGGGCGTGATAAAAACCAGCAATTCAGTGCGATTGTCCGATTTTGCATCGTTCTTGAACAGATACCCCAAGACAGGTATATCCCCCAGCAATGGCGTTTTATTCTGTTGATCCTGGACATTCTGGACAAAGATGCCGCCCAACACCACCGTTCCGCCATTTTCCACCAACACCTGGGTTTTGACGTGCTTGGTGTCTATCGCCAGGCCGGCTGTGGTAACGATCCCGACAGAATCGTTTCTGACCTCGACATCAAGGATGATATTGCCGTCAGGGGTAATTTGCGGGGTCACTTCGAGGCTTAAATTGGCGTTCACGAAGGAAATCGAGGTTGCGCCGCTGCTGGTGGCTGAATTATACGGAATTTGCGTGCCTTGCTCAATTAACGCCTTGGTCTGATCGGCAGTGATCACGCGCGGACTGGAAATGATTTTACCGATATTATCCGCCTCCAGCGCCGACAGTTCCAGATTCAGGAAACGATTCGCGCCTGCCGAAAACAAGCTGACGCCGATGCTGGTCGGATTGAAACCATTGATTTGCGCAGCCGGCAAATTAACGAATTGATTGAGTATGCCGGTGGTGGAGGATTGCGGTATTTGCCCGGTCTGGACTTGCACGCCCTGCATGGTTCCCGTGACCGACACGCTGTTGCCTCCGCCTATCGCATAACCGGCTGTGCCGCCGTTTGCCTGGCGCAAATCGGTCACCCCAAGCTGAGCGCCCAGGTTTCTGCTGAAACTGTCGTTGGCCTCGACCATGCGCGCTTCGATCTGGACCTGACGCGATGGAATGTCGGTCTTTTGAATCAGCGCGCGCACTTCATCCAGTTTGGATGCCACATCGGTGACAAACAATTGATTGGTGCGCGGATCGATATTCGCCACCCCGCGCGGCGACAACATGCTTTTCTTCAACGTGGCATCCAGGCCGAAAATCAGCTTGAAGGATGCCGCTTTTTGATAATTCAACTGAAAGGACTCGGTTTTGAGCGGCTCAAGTTCGGCAATTTGCGCTTTTTGTTCCAGCTCCAGTTTTTCCTTGGTCAGCAATTCGTCTTTTGGCGCGATCCACATCACCGATCCATTCTTGCGCATGTCCAGGCCCTTGGCCTGCATCACGATATCCAATGCCTGATCCCAGGGAACGTCTTTTACCCTGATGGTCAGCTTGCCGGAAACGCTGTCGCTGGTGAGGATATTCAAATTGGAAACGTCGGCAATGATGCCAAAGATCGCCCGCACATCGATATCCTGGAAATTAAACGATATTTTTTCTCCGCGATACCCTTGCGTGCCCTGCGTCAGCTTGTTCGGCTCTTCCTTGATCGGCTTGACCTCAATCACCAATTGCGTGTCGCTTTGATAAATGCTGTGCTCCCATAAGCCTTTTTGCTGAATCACCATACGGACGTTTTCCCCTGCCGAAGTGGTCGTGATCGTCTGCACCGGTGTTCCGTAATCGGCAACGTCGAGGCGGCGGCGCAACACGTCAGGCAAACTGGCCCTGATAAAATTGACAATGATCGATTGTCCCTGCTGCTTGGCATCGATTGCAACCTGATTGTTCGGCAAATCGACGACTATGCGTCCCTCGCCACCTGCTCCGCGCCGAAAATCGATATCGCGCAATGCCTGCCGGGCGCCGTCGGCCGCCTGCCTGGAAACGGGAAGCCCGACTGAGTTGACGGCAGTGGCGACGCCCCCAGATCCGTCCACCGTCAGAATGACGGTATTGCCTTCCACCGCAGTGGCATAGTTCAATGCCCTGGTCAGGTTAATGACCACGCGCGAGCGCACCCCGGTTTGCGCGGCGGCTTGCACGATATTGGCGCTGCGCACATCCCCAAAACCGATAGCCTCGGTCGATTTCCCGGTTTCGTTGTCGGTACCGTCAAAATCGAGAACGATACGCGGCGGACTGGCGATCTTAAAACTCAGCGGCGCTTTGGCAACCGCATTTCTCAGCTTTATTTTGACGATCACATTGGAGCCTTGCTGATTCGCGCTGATAGCCTCAATCGCATTCTCTTGCGCAAAAGCCGTGCCGCAAATCGCCATCGCGCACAGTATCGCTAAATTTTGCAACGCTTTTTGCACGATGGCGCTCCAGACTGGTATTCGCTTTTTTAGCACGATCATTTTTTACTCTCCTGCAACTCTAGTGTAGTCTTACGTTCGACCCATGCATCGCTCGCATCTTGAACAAGTTCAGTAACATTCACTTCAGTATCGGTAACGTTAGTAATTTTGCCGAAATTCTGCCCGATATAATTGCCGGTTTTGGCCTCGAATATGGTCTTGTCCACCTGCAGGATTGCATAGGTGATGCCCGCTTTATTCAGCGTTCCCACCAACACCACCGAATCCAGCGGATAATCTTCCAGCGGCTCGCGCCGACGCGTCATATCCGGTTTCAGCTTACTGCTGGAACTCGATTGCAGTTTAGCGAAGGCAACCGTCAACTTGACTGGATTGAATGGATCGATTACGTCTTTTTCAGAATAGGTAAACGGCGTGAATTTTTTAGGCGGCGGCAGTTTGGGAACCACCACCTTGGCCTGAGACTTCACTTCAGCCATCCATTGCTTGACGTCTTGCATGCCGCCGTCACTGCAACCAGCCAGGCATGATAGCAGCATGACGATAATTATTGTGCTGCCGGCACGCTGTCCGAGTCGGGAATTTATCATTTCTTGCCTCCGCCAGATGCTTTGCGCTGCGCCTGGACTTCGTTCGGATCGAGGTACCGGAATGTCTTGGCCACCGTATCCAGCGTAAGCAGACCATTACTGCCGGTAGAAAGGGCCAAATTGTTCAGCGTGACAATCCGCGGCAAATTGGCGATGTCGCTGGAAAACCCTCCTATATCCTGATAACTGCCGGTTACTTTAATATCGATCGGCTGCTCGGCATAATAATCCTTGACCACCACCTGCCCCGGTTTGAATAACTCGAATTGCAAACCGTGCCCCAAGCCTGCGTGCGTAATATCCGATAAAAGCGCATCCATTTCAGCCTTGCCGGGCAATGCCTTCTCCAGCGTCGCGACGTATTCGCCGACTTGCGTTTTTTGCTGCTTCAATGTATCGAGGTTAATCGCTTGCTGAATCTTGAGTTTATATTCGTCCCGCAATTTCGTTTCTTGTTGTGCCCCGGCATCCAGTTCGTCCAATTGACCATTCCAGTAGAAAAACCAGGCCAAACCAAGTACCAGTATAAATACCGCAACCCCGCACATGAGACGCGGCACGAGCGGCCATTGACCGGGATGCCGCCCGTTCAAGCCGCGAAACTGTGCCTCAATGGCTATGCCGATATTCTTTAGATCCAGATTTGCCATGATGCGCCTTTCATTCTACGGTTTCTTCAGTGCATTGCCTGCAGCACTGCTTCCGCCCGCACCCGAAACAGCCCCGACGGCAGCAGTCTTATTGCCTGCCGCTATGGCTTTGTCCGCCGGTGTCGCCGGCGGTGGCGCAGGGGGCGTCACGGTTTTACCTGCTGCCGGCGCGGCTTTGCCGCGCGGCACGCCCGGTTTTACCTCGGCGCCGGCGGACGCATCCTTGTCATGCGGACGCTTGATATTGACATTCATCGTGAACTCGAAGACTCTCTTGGTCTCTTTCCCCTGCGGCAGAGTAGCGGCCTTGATCTCGATGAGTTCCGGCCGCTCCAGCCATGGGGAATTGTTTCCTGCATTACGGAGCAATTCCGATATCCGCTCATTGGATTGCGCGACGCCCGTCAGCGACACTTTTTGCCCTTCCTGCTTAAACCCGCGCAAATATACTCCTTCCGGCACCTGCTTAACCAGCTCATCCAATAGATATACCGGTTGATTGCGATCGCTTTGCAAGTCTTCCACCGCCTGCTGACGCGCTTTCAGCGCATCGATTTCCTGCTTGATGCCGGCAATTTGCTTGATTTGATCGTCCAGCCTGGCGTTTTCAGCCTTGATAAAGACATTGCGCTGATTTTGTTCTGAAATTCTGGTCTCGATGAAAAGGCCGACTACCAGCACGATCGTAGCGCCGAAAACGGCGGCCAGAATCAGCAACGTGTAAAACGCCTTCTTGTTTTGCTGGCGTTTTGCTTCGCGATGAGGAAGGAGGTTAATTCTGATCATCAGTCAAACCTCCGCATGGCCAGTCCGCAAGCCACCAGGAACCCCGGCGCCTCTGTGCGCAACTGCTTCTCACGCACATGCGGCGCCAGTTGCATGCCCTTGAACGGACTCACTACCGCAGCAGAAATCTTGGTTCGGTCCGCCACGATTTCCACCAGGCCAGGGATAATTGCACACCCGCCTGCCAAAAATAGCTGGTCGATACGCGTGTAAGGCGTCGACGTGAAAAAAAACTGTATCGCCCGGGTCACCTCCAGCGCAACATTTTCAAGAAAGGGATCCAGCAATTCGCGTTCATAACCTTCAGGCAGATCGCCCGAGCGCTTCTTCGATTCGGCCTCTTCGTACGAAAAACCATAGGCGCGCACGATATCTTGCGTCAGTTGATTGCCGCCGAAAGGTTGTTCGCGCTCATAGATCGCCTGTCCGTCCAGCAGGATGGAAACATGGGTAACCTGCGCGCCGATCTGAAACAAGGCAACAATCTGGCTTTTCCCGCCATTTGGCATTTGGGCAATGATTCTGTCGATTGCCGCACGGGCAGCGTACGACTCGACATCCATGACGGTTGGCGTCAAGCCGGCCGATTCGGCGACCGCCACGCGATCCTCGACTTTCTCTTTCCGGGTTGCCGCCAGTAAAACTTCAACGTCCTCCGGCGAATTTTGAGCGGGGCCGATAACATCGAAATCAAGGCTGACGTCGTCCAGCGCAAAAGGAATGTACTGGCTGGCCTCTGCCTCCACCTGAAGTTCGAGCTCATCCTCAGACATGCCGCCAAACAAAATTATTTTTTTGGTGATGACCGATGCCGGCGGCATCCCCAGCGCCACATACCTGGCGCGCGTGCCGCTCTCTTCAACACCCTGCGCACCGCTTCGGAAACCTGCTCCATATTCTCGATATTGCCATCCACCACGGCGCCGCGCGGCAATAATTCCGACGCAAATCGATCCAGGCAAAATTCATTTTTTCCGGCTTGCGTCAGTTCAACGAGTTTTATGCCCGACGTGCTGATATCCAGACCGACCAACGGCGGATTTTTGGTACCGAATAATGATCTGAGATCAAAAGCCAAGGGCCACCCCCTCCAAAAATATTATTCTGCGCATAACTCGCCTCCCGATAGCAAGCCTGATGCCTGAAACTATACTTTCGGATATAAAAGTTCGTTTAAAAACCTGCGTTTAGGCGTCATTTATCAATGACTACATTAAATCGTAGCAATAAGCCCCCGGAAGTGTAAAGCAATTTCCGCAAAGTAATTTGCAAATTCGTTGCCAAAGTTCCACTTTTTACATGTTAGCAGCTTTCCGATGCCTGTATTTGGGAATGCAAGCGCGTTTCAAGGCTGCGCCCCGCTATAATGCCGCCGTTGGCTAACCATTTCCATTCCTCTATTTCGCATGAACCCTGGCAACTCCGAAGCGGTATCCGGTACCGCGTTACCGAAGCGCAGCCTGGGTCTGCCTGCGCGCCTGATTCTGGGCTTTATCGGCGTCATGGCCAGCATCGCCGTCGTCATCCTGCTGCTCATCGGGTTCACGTTGTCGATGGCTTATCCGAACTTGCCGGCAATTGATTCATTAGTTGATTATCGCCCTAAAATGCCATTGCGCATCTTCTCGGCAGACAACGTGCTGATAGGAGAGTTCGGCGAAGAGCGCCGCAATCTGGTCCGCATCAAGGACGTGCCGGACATCATGAAAAAAGCGGTGCTGGCGATTGAAGACGACCGTTTTTACGAGCATGGCGGCGTCGACTATCTGGGCATGCTGCGCGCCGCGTTGCACAATGCCGGCGGCGGCGCCAGGCAAGGAGCGTCGACAATTACCCAGCAAGTGGCGCGCAATTTTTTTCTTTCCAGCGAACAGACGCTGAAACGTAAAGTCTATGAGGTGCTGCTGGCCTGGAAAATTGAAGAAAACCTGACCAAAGACCAGATTCTCGAAGTTTACATGAACCAGATTTATCTGGGGCAGCGCGCTTACGGCTTCTCGTCGGCAGCGCAAATTTATTTCGGCAAACCATTATCCGACATCACCGTCGCCGAAGCCGCCATGCTGGCGGGTTTACCCAAAGCGCCGTCGGCCTATAACCCAGTCGTTAATCCAGCACGGGCGAAAGCGCGCCAGCAATACATCCTGGAACGCATGCACGCATTACATTACATCGACGATACGCAATATCGGCAAGCGCAAATCGAGCCGCTGAAAATCAAGACCGACAGTAATGAATTCGGCATGCATGCCGAATATGTCGCTGAAATGGCGCGCCAAATGGTATATGAACAGTTCAAGGAAGATGCCTATACGCGCGGCTTGAATGTGTATGTAACCATCACTAAAGCCGATCAGGACGCTGCTTACCTTGCCTTGCGCAAAGGCGTCATGGATTATGAGAAGAAGCATGGTTACCGCGGACCGGAAGACTATATGGACATCCCGTCGGAGAAACAGGAAGCGGATGACGCCATCGAGACCGAACTCGCGGACCATCCCGACAGCGACGACATCATAGCGGCGGCGGTGCTGGACGCCACGCCCAGGAACGTGCGCGCAGTGCTGTCCACCGGTGAAGAAATCAACATATCCGGACCGGGTTTGGCGTTTGCCGCCAATTTGCTCAGCGACAAGGCCCCGCCGGATCGCCGCGTCCGGCGCGGGGCGATCATTCGGGTGGTGCTGGAAGGCCAATCCTGGACGATTACGCAATTACCCGAGGTTGAATCCGCTTTTATTGCCGCCAATACCGAGGATGGCGCGATTCGCGCGTTGGTCGGGGGCTTTGATTACAATCTCAACAAATTCAATCACGTCACGCAAGCTTGGCGGCAGCCGGGGTCTTCATTCAAGCCGTTCCTCTATTCTGCCTCATTGGAAAAAGGGCTATCGCCGGCCACCGTCATCAACGATGCGCCGATCAGTTTCAACGCCGGACAAACCGGCGGCCAGCCTTGGGAACCGAAAAACTACGATGGCAAGTATGAGGGACCGATGACCATGCGCAAGGGCCTGACCAAATCGAAAAACATGATTTCGATTCGCATCCTGCAAAAAATCGGCGCCCAGTACGGACAGGAATACACCACCCGCTTCGGCTTCGATGCCGACAAAAATCCCCCCTACCTGACACTGGCGCTCGGCGCCGGCGCGGTGACGCCGCTGCAGATGGTCGGCGCTTATTCGGTTTTTGCCAACGGCGGTTACAAAATTAACCCCTACCTGATTACCAGAGTGACCGATGCCAACGGCAAAATCCTGTCGCAAGTCAAACCGGACAAGGCCGGTGACCAGGCGAACCGTATCATCGACGAGCGCAATGCGTTTCTGATGGACAGCATGCTGAAAGATGTCGTCCGATACGGCACCGCCGTCAAGGCAATGGCGTTGAAACGCACCGATATCGCCGGTAAAACCGGGACGACCAACGATTCGTTCGACGCCTGGTTTGCCGGCTACCAACCGACCATCGCCGCCATCGCCTGGGTCGGCTTCGATCAACCCAAAAATTTGGGCAATCGTGAAACCGGGGGTGGCCTGGCATTGCCGATATGGCTTGGTTACATGCAGACCATATTGAAGGGCGTACCCATTGCCGAGCACGCCATCCCGGAAGGCGTGATACAGGCTGACGGCGATTATTATTATGTCGAGAACCCTCCGGGCACCGGGGTACGCAGCCTGGGCTTAGGCGATCAAGCGCTGCCTGAGGACGAAAAAAACAAGGAGTCGATCAAGAACGAGTTGTTTTGAGAGGCGTTGCCGGGGGGGATGAAATGTCACTCCGCTTCGATAAATTGCTGCGCCCACAATGGCGGAGAATTCTTCCACAGGATATGCACCCCTGCAGACAAACTGTCAAAAGAAAATCCATCGCGCTGTACCAGTATCGATAGACTCTTCGTTGAAAACAGGCTGATATGGCCGTTGCGCGGCGCGGCGTACCACCAATTGAGGCGCTGGTTATGTTTGATGTTTTCATCCGAGAGCAGGGTAGTGAACAACACCGCGCCGTCCGGCGCCAGCAGCGCGCCCAATCCCTGCATCAAGGCTACCGGATCGGGGACGTGTTCGAACACTTCAAACGCCGAGATCAGGTCAAATCGCCCCAGGTCTTCCGGACGCACATCCTTGTTGGCGAACGGATCATACGAATGGGAGTTCCAGCCGGCGTCGCGCAACACTGCGCTCAGCAGGCCGCCGCCGCCGCCGTAATCGAGATGCCGGAACTGTTTTCCCATGTCGCCGAACATCCCTATCAAGTTGGCGGCATTGTTGCGCGGACGTGCATCGACGTAGTCTGGATCGACCTCGATATAGGCTTCGTTGTATATCTTGCTTTCAAATTCTGACACCGGCCATTGGCATATTTCAGGTGCAAAGCAGAACGCGCATTCTTCGCACAGAAAATAATAAATCGGTATGCCCGACAACGGCAGAAACTTGTTGTCGCTTTCAATGCAGGACTTATTGAAATCGACGACGTCAAGCGCATGGGAGACTGCGCCGCATACAGGACAAGTCTGTTGCATCGAGAGGGCTTGGTTCGTCATTTCTTTGGTGAGTGCAGGCAAGGATTAAAGCAGCGAATCGGGAGAATAGTATAATTATATTAACATAACACTATAATGACCAGCCATGCAGAGAGAAAATCGACCCCGCGCTGCAGGGGAGGTTATACTATTCACATTGCTGGTTACTCATTTTTCCCCATTCACTTCTGATCAAGAGCAACGATGAGCACATTTGCCTTTTACAAAAAAGTGGTAGCACTCAATACTAATGTGCACCGCAATCTGAAATTTACTTTTAACAAGACCGACTTTTCCTTTGCGCGCGATACCAATATCATCCTGCTGGCCGGCGTCGAGTTTGCCGAGGCGTCACACGAATATCCGATCGTGTTTATCCGCAATGAGGATAATAAGCAGATGCTGCCGGTAGCATTGCTCGGCGTGCGCAACGATGAAAATCTGTTCGTGGACGAGCAGGGCAAATGGGATGCGCGCTATATTCCGGCATTTGTGCGGCGCTATCCGTTCGTCATAGCGAATGGCGATGCAGACAGCCAGTTGACGGTGTGCATCGATGAGGACTGTCCCGCCCTCAACGCAGCCGATGGCGAATTGCTGATCGACGCCGAAGGCAAGCTTCAGCCGCGCATGACTGAGGTAATGCAGTTTCTGCAAAACTTCCAGAATGAAATTGCACGTACCGAACTGATCGCCAGGCAGCTGGATGAGCTTGGACTATTCATCCAGCAAGGCGCGCGCCTTGGCACCGCCGCCGGCGAAACTTTTCAACTCAATAATTTCTATCTGATCGATGAAGCCAAGCTCGGACAGATTGCCGATGATAAATTACCGGCATTGTTCCGCAGCGGCGCACTGGGCCTGGTTTATCTGCATCTGGCTTCGCTGAGCAACATGCGCGTGTTGCCTGAGCGCGCATCGGCACGTTTGAAGGCGAAATAACAGGCACGGGGCGGTATCGATCAAGCCTGTTGCAGCAGTACCCGACTGCCGGATTGCCCGCTCGCCATAGTCGACAAGGCGGCAAACAATTCCGAGCCATCGCGGGTATTGCGCCATTGCTCGCCGTCCCGCCTGTAATGAAATCCGCCCGATTTTGCCGCTACCCACATTTCCTGCATCGGCGCCTGGCTGTTGACGATAATCTTGGAACCATTGTCGACAAATTCGATTTCCAGCACGTTGCCATTGCGGCTGCACTCGACATCCAGGCCGGACTCCTGCGCAGCCTGCTCCAATGCCGTTTCAATCGCGCGCAAGGTTGAATCCGCCAGCTTCAGGAATTCTGTTTCGGTCATGCTACACTCCAATACATTCTTAAAACCATGATTTTAATCGTGAAGTCCACTTTTCCCTTGTCCGGCATTGCTTCTTTTTTGATTGTTGCTATATTGTCAAGCATGCTATGCGCATGCGGGCAACGCGGGCCGCTGTATCTGCCTAAACCGGAAGCAAGCAGCATACCGGCCCAGGCAGTGCCGCCGCCATCCGAACCGGCATCCGCGCCGGCAAGCGATGCGCCATCCGCCCCTGTTTCACCTTAATTTTCACCTTAATTTTCACCTTAATTTTCACCTTAATTTTTACTCTAATTTTCGAATAGCGCTCTTATCCCTATGCGGCATTTTTCTTATGAAGACAGCGTGCTGTACGTTGAGAATACTCCTTTGACCGATATCGCCCAGCAATTCGGCACGCCTACCTATGTCTATTCCAAAGCAGCGCTGACGGAAAATTATTTGGCCTATGACGCTGCCTGCAAACTGCATGGGCGGGACGAAAGCGGCGCCTTGATCTGCTATTCCGTCAAATCGAATTCCAATCTTGCGGTATTGAACCTGCTTCATCGGCTCGGTTCCGGATTCGATATCGTGTCCGGCGGCGAACTCTTGCGCGTGCTGGCTGCAGGCGGTTCGCCTCAGAAGGTGATTTTTTCCGGCGTCGGTAAAACGGTTGCCGAAATGCGGCTGGCGCTATCGCACGACATCCTTTGTTTCAATGTCGAATCGCTTGCAGAGTTGCATCGCCTGAACCAGGTAGCGGCGGAGATGGGCAAGCAGGCGCCGGTTTCGTTGCGCATCAACCCTGATGTCGATGCCGGAACGCATCCTTATATATCGACCGGCCTCAAAGAAAACAAATTCGGCATTGCTTACGAAGAGGCGCTGGAGACCTACCGCATCGCCGCCGTCTTGCCGCATATTAAGGTAGTCGGCATCGACTGCCATATCGGCTCGCAATTGCTGGATGATGCGCCGTTGCTGGAAGCCGTGGACAAGTTGATCGAATTGATCGATACGCTGGGTCGGGAAGGGATTACCATCCACCATCTGGATATCGGCGGCGGTATCGGCATACCCTATAACGAGGAGCATGCTTTGCCGGTTGGCGACTATCTGGCGCGGCTGTTTGCCAAAATAGATGCATGGCGCCAACTCAAGCACCAATCCAGCCCCATCCGAATCATGTTTGAGCCGGGCCGCTCGATTACCGGCAATGCCGGCGTGTTGCTAACGGAGATTCAATACCTGAAGCACGGCGCCGACAAGAATTTTGCGATTGTAGACGCCGCCATGAACGACCTGATTCGCCCTGCCATGTACGAAGCATGGCATCAGGTGCTGGCGGTCATTCAACACAGGATCTCCGCTGAGACATATGACGTAGTAGGGCCGGTCTGCGAGTCCAGCGATTGGCTGGCGCGCGCGCGCGAACTGGCCGTGGAGCAGGGAGATTTGCTGGCGATCATGTCGGCCGGCGCCTATGGCATGACGATGGCGTCAAATTACAATACGCGCGGCCGTGCCGCAGAGGTCATGGTCGACGGCGTCCACGTCCATCTGATCCGCAAACGCGAAAGCGCCGACGAATTGTTCGCATCGGAAACTATCCTGGATTAAGCCAGTGTGGAACCGACCGGGGGTTGTCGATTTCGCTTTCCGGCCAGGCGCCAATATACGCGCACCAGCAAAAGCGCCGCGACAATCGCCCCGAACAATATCGGCTGCGCAAAATCATGTTTACCGGCCTTCATCCACCAGAAATGAAGGATGGCGAGCAGCGCAATGACATAAATCAGGCGATGCAGCCATTGCCAGCGCTTGCCGCCCAGACGCTTTACCATGCGGTTGGTGCTGGTGATGGCAAGCGGAATCAACAGCGTAAACGCCATAAAGCCAACGGTAATAAATGGCCGCTTCAGAACATCTTTCCACATTTCGGTTACGTCGAAAAAATGATCGAACCACAGGAATGTCGTGAAATGCAGCGCCGCATAGAAAAATGCGAACAGCCCGATCATGCGGCGTAATTTAACCAGCCAATTCCAGTGTGCGAGCCTCCGCAAAGGGGTTAAGCTCAAGGTAAAGCATAAAAAATACAGCGTCCAGTCGCCGGTGTTGCGGGTGATGAATTCGACCGGATTGGCGCCCAGGCGATCCATCACGGCAAACACGATCAGGCGCGCAAACGGCAGCAACGCAAGCATAAACAGACTTGCTTTCAGCAGCCTGAACTGCCTCGGATCGGGATTGAACATGGAATCGCACTCGCCATCAAAAGTATTTTTTCAGATCCATGCCGGTATAAAGCGAGGCAACTTCGCTGTAGCCGTTGAACATCAGGGTTTTGCGCTTCCGCGTGAACAAGCCGTCCTCCCCAATGCGCCGCTCGGTGGCCTGCGACCAGCGCGGGTGATCGACTTCAGGGTTGACGTTGGAATAAAAGCCGTACTCATGCGGCGCGGCGATGTTCCATGCGGTGCGCGGCTGGTCTTTGGTAAATCGAATTTTAACGATAGATTTAGCCGACTTGAATCCATATTTCCATGGCAACACGATTCTTACCGGAGCGCCGTTCTGATTCGGCAATATCTCACCGTACATGCCCAGCACCAGCAGCGCCAGCGGATGCGCGGCTTCATCGATTCGCAAACCTTCGACATACGGCCATTCCAACACAGGATTACGCACTCCCGGCATCTGTTTCGGGTCTGCCAATGAGGTAAATTCGACATACTTGGCATTGCCGGTCGGCTCGACTTTTTTGATCAATGCAGAGAGCGAATAACCGATCCATGGGATGACCATCGACCAGCCCTCGACGCACCGATGACGGTAGATGCGCTCTTCCAGCGGCGCCAGTTTGCGCAGGCTGTCGATATCCAGGGTCATCGGCTTTTTGACCTCGCCTTCGATAGATACCAGCCACGGATGCGTTTGCAGCGTGCCGGCATTCATGGCGGGGTCCGATTTGTCGGTGCCGAATTCGTAGAAGTTATTGTAGGTGGTGGCGTCCCGGTAAGAGGTTGCCTTGTCCATCACGATATAGCCTGGGTTCGCTTTGGCCGGCAGCTTTTGCAACGCGCCGTTTTGCGCAAATGCCTCGCGGGAGGCAATTTCCATTAATGCGCCACCTGCAATCGAGCCCAGCGCTAATTTCCGGATAAAGCTGCGGCGCGACTCAAATACGGCGCGCGGCGTAATTTCCGATGCGAACGGAAGATCGGTTCCATTTGGATTACGTTTGATCAACATGGGCGGTTCCTCAAGATGGGCACTGGTCCGATGCAGTCTCGCCGACCTGCCCGAACTTCATATGCCGAACCTTACACGAATTCAGGAAAAGCTGCATTCCGCCTGTTTATGAGCATGAGACTATGCGGTTGAGATGCAAAAAGGGTGGCTTGCGCCACCCTTTCCGTTTGAACCGTCGCCGCTGTTTTATGTTACTTCAGTCCTGCCACATAGTCGGCCACTGCTTGTATTTCTTCAGGCGACAAGCGTTTGGCGACAGCGATCATCGCTGGATGGGTGGTGCGGGCATTATTGTTGAAATTGGTCAATTGCGCAGTGACATACTCTTGATGCTGACCGCCGATACGCGGAAATTGCGCAGGGATGCCGGCACCGGCAGGGCCGTGGCAACCGGCACAGGCAGGAACGTTCTTCTCGGCTATGCCGCCACGGTAAATCTTCTTGCCGAGCGCAACGGTATCCTTATTTCTGGCGGCTCCCGGCGCCATGCTTTGCGCAGTGAGATAAGCCGCGATATTCCTGGCTTCGTCATCGGTCAATGCTTTGGCTATCATGCTCATTACCGGATGATTGCGATCGGCTGTTTTGAAATTGGCAAGCTGCCTGACGATATAGGCGGCGTGCTGGCCCGCCAGTTTGGGGTTCTGCGGAATAACGGAATTGCCTGCAGGGCCGTGGCATGCCATGCATGGCGGAATAGCGCGTGCGCCGTCGCCGGTATTGAAAAATGCTTCGCCTTTGGCAGAGTCGGCGACAGTTGCGGCCTGTACCGGATCAACGGTAACGGTAACAGCCGCAGAGACGGCAAGCAACCCGACAATCATGGACTTCATAAATGGTAAACACGCACGATTCATTCACACACCCTGAGACTAATTAATTGGAATCCAGTAAAGAAACATTCCAGAAACCTTCCAGAAACATTTTTGCATACCGCAAATTGCTTCCCGGGCGTTCCCGATCCTGACCTTTTAATGATAATTCTGCATGTCTTTGCATAGTAACAATGCAGACCCTAACCTCGTATTGTACAATAGCTTTCCGGCATTTTTGCCACTTCCGCTGCATTTTCTGCACACCTATGTCTCAACTTTGGCAAGCCCGTTTCTTCACCACGGTGAATCATCTCCGTGATTTGCCAGATACGCAAGTTCCTGAAATCGCTTTTGCCGGCCGCTCGAACGCCGGGAAATCGACGGCAATCAACATCCTTTGCAACCAGAAAAAGCTGGCGTTCGCCTCTAAAACGCCCGGACGAACCCAGCATATCAACTATTTTTCGATTGGTGGAGCCCATGTCGGGCAGCACCGCAAGGATGAAGCCAAGGTCGATGAAATTCGCGCGCTGCTGGTCGACTTGCCGGGTTACGGTTATGCCGAAGTGTCCGGTTCAGCCAAACTGCATTGGCAGGAATTGCTGGGAGACTATGTGCAAAGACGCAAGCAGTTGGCGGCGCTGGTCCTGATTATCGACTCGCGCCGACCATTTACCGAGCTTGATATCCAGATGCTGGAATGGTTTGCGCCAACCGGTAAGCCGATTCATTGCATCCTGACCAAAGCCGATAAACTCAACCGTAACGAGTCCACCAATGCATTGCGAGTCGCGCGCACTATTCTGGGCAGTTATGTGGATGAGGAGGGGAAACCCTTCCCGTTTACAGCACAATTGTTTTCAGCGTTGAAAAGAACCGGGCTGGAAGAAGCCGACGAGAAGATTATCAGCTTGCTGGGATTGAATCTGGAACCGACACTGGAACCAAGCCTGGAAACGCTGCCGGCAAGCGATGCGCCGATAGACATCGATGGAGACAAAAAAAACCCTGAAGAAAGGGGAGTATCTTCAGGGCCAGAACGCCTTATCGAAAATATGCCGATACGGCCCCGCTAAGGGAGTAGAAGCGGGAGGTGAATCATTCACCTATTTGTAAGATAGTGCATTTCAGAAAAAGTTTCATTTTTTTGCGCATTCTAACGCGCACCACTTTTTTGACAGGAAAAACATGCCAAGTATACAAAAATCCGCTCAATTTCCGACGCTCCGGATGCGCCGCATGCGCAAGGATGCCTTCTCGCGCGCCATGATGCGAGAAAACGTGCTGACCCCGGCCGATCTTATTTATCCGGTTTTCATTCTGGATGGCAAGAATCAAAGAGAAAAAGTATCGTCCATGCCCGATGTTGAGCGTTTATCAATCGATTTACTGCTGCCGGTAGCGGAAGATTGCGTAGCGCTGGGAATTCCTGTGTTGGCTTTGTTTCCGGTTATTAATCCTGCGCTGAAAACACCTGACGGCATCGAGGCGACCAATCCCAATGGCCTGGTGCCGCGTGCCGTGCGCGAATTGAAACAGCGTTTTCCGGAACTGGGTATTTTGACCGATGTGGCGCTAGACCCCTACACCAGTCATGGACAGGATGGCTTGCTGAATTCACAAGGCTATGTGCTCAACGATGAAACCACCGAAATGTTGGTCAAGCAGGCGCTGGCGCACGCCGAGGCGGGCGCCGACATCGTCGCTCCCTCCGATATGATGGATGGACGTATCGGGGCGGTTCGCTATGCGCTGGAAGCGCACCGGCACATCCATACCCGGATCATGGCGTATTCCGCCAAATATGCATCGGCGTTTTACGGCCCGTTTCGCGACGCAGTCGGATCGTCGGCCACCTTGGGCAAAAGCGACAAGTGCACCTACCAGATGGACCCGGCCAACAGCGACGAGGCATTACGCGAAGTCGCGCTGGATATTGCCGAGGGCGCCGACATGGTCATGGTCAAACCCGGCATGCCCTACCTGGATATCGTGCGGCGCGTCAAGGATGAATTCAAGGTGCCTACCTTCGCTTATCAGGTCAGCGGCGAATATGCGATGATCAAGGCCGCGGCACAGCTCGGCTGGCTGGAACACGACAAGACCATGATGGAAGCGATGCTGGCATTCAAACGCGCCGGCGCCGATGGCGTGCTGACGTATTTTGCGCGAGATGTCGCGCGGCATCTGAAGCATTCGACATAAATTATTGGACATGAATGCAAGGTAACGATGGCAGCCAGGAAACGGAGCAAGGGCAGCACTGAAACAACACCAAAAATCAGTTCGGCCCGGCATGCCGTTTTTGCCTGGGATGGAGATACGCTCGTTCTCAATATTCTCGGCAAGCCCAGCGCAAAACAGGATGCCGTCGGCAAGATAAAAGGACATCAGCTCAAGGTCAGCGTCACGGCTGCCCCCAGCGACGGCAAGGCGACCGATCATATGGTGCGTTTTCTGGCAAAAGAGTTTGGCGTTCCAGCATCGAATATCGAGGTCGTGTTCGGCCGCATGAATGTCAATAAGCAATTGCGCATCAAGGCGCCTAAGCGTATGCCGGCGGCGCTCGGGGAATCCGGGGAACAGGAAAGCTGATTACGTTTACTGGGACTTGGCCGATATCGCCGTCAATATCCCCCTCAGAATCTCGATCGGCGGCGGCGGGCATCCCGGCACTGTGACGTCGACCGGAATCACGTTCGACACGCGGCCGCAACTCGCATAACTCTCGCCGAATACCCCTCCGGTACACGCACATTCGCCAATGGCGACAACCAATTTTGGATGCGGCATGGCGTCATACGCGAGCTTCAGCGCCGCCTCCATGTTCTTGCTGACAGGGCCTGTGACCATCAACATGTCGGCGTGGCGAGGGCTGGCGACAAACTTGATCCCCAGCCCTTCGATATTGTAGTAGGGGTTGCTCAGCGCCTGAATCTCCAGCTCGCAGGCATTGCATGAACCCGCATCGACCTCGCGTATGCACAGTGCGCGTCCCAGCACAGCGAGAATGTCAGCCTGGATTTTCTCGTGCTCGTGCTTGTGTTCGTTCTCATGTTCGTGCTCATGCCCGGTCAGCCCGGCGTCATTCGGCTGCGGTGCCGCTTCAGTTGGAATGCCGGCGTGAACGATTTGTCTGAATAGTTGCCACATCAGAGGTCGGCTCCCGAATAACTGAGGTTGAACGATTTATTAATCAATGGAAAATCGGGAACGATATTGCCCATGATGGCATGTTGCAGTACCGGCCAGTTCTGCCATGAGGGATCGTGACAGCGGCAACGCAAAATCGCTCCTTGCGCATCCGTTTCAAGCGCCACGAACACTGCGCCGCGCCCTCCCTCCACCCAGCCGAACCCGAATCCTTCGGGCGCTGCCTGAGGCAACGGCACGGCACTCGGCCCGTCCGGCAGTTGCCGGACGAGCTCTCGCAGCAGGCGAATCGATTCGATGATTTCGTCGAATCGATTCGCCACCCTTGCCGCGACGTCGCCATTGCGGGAAACCGCCATGCGGACCTCGAGTTCAGCGTAGGGCGCGATGCGCTGATCGACCCGCGCATCCCACGCCTGGCCGCTGGCGCGGCCGGCTAAACCGCACAGGCCGAGTTCGGCTGCCAGCTTCGGCGGCACGCGGCCGGTGGTAATAAAGCGATCCTGCAATCCGGCATGCTCGTCGTAGATGTGCCGAAGATTCATGACTTCCGTCTCGATCTGCCCGCACTGCGCCAACAGCAGGTCGATGCCGGATCGGCCAGCCTCAATGGCAACTACTGCTGCGGCTGTGTCCGCGACGCCGCCCGGCACAATGCAATCCATCATGAAGCGGTGACCGAACAGTCGATGGTTCAAGCGCAGCCAATCCTCTTTC
>JBIODP010000006.1:0-26585 GCA_044445195.1 Burkholderiales bacterium
CGCAACTTTGCGGATAGTCGTTCCCGATAAGGTCTTTTGCACCAGGCGCGTACGGAATTCCTTGTCGCGGATATTGACGACGTAGTCGTCGCCCGCGTAAGCTGCCTGCATGTCCGGCCACATGGCGATGAGTTGCCTGGCGCCGGGGTCGAGTTTATTATCGCGTTCGGCGATCAGATCGTCGATGTCCACGGTTTTGCCGGCGGCGCTCAGCATGCGTTTCGATTCCTGCAACTGCTGTCGTTCCCGTGCCAGCTTCACCTGTTTGGCCGTGAACTTGTGATAACCGCGTACCGTATCGGCAATCTCTGCCAGGTAGCGGCTGCGCGCCGGCGGCACAATTGCATTTTTGCCGGAAGAGAAGCGAACCGTCACCGGCGTCAGTTTGCCCGGTTTGAGCGGCAATCCGAACTCCGCCAACTTAGCCCGCAAACCCTGATACAGTGCCGTTACGCCATCATCGTTGAAGCGCGATGCCTGCGTGCCGTACACCGGTATCTCATCTGGATGGCGATTGAACAATCCACGATTACGCTGATACTGCTTGATGACATCGCGCAACGCATCTTGCGATCCCTTGCGGTCGAACTTGTTGATCGCCACAAAATCGGCAAAGTCGAGCATATCGATTTTTTCCAGTTGCGAGGCGGCGCCGAATTCCGGCGTCATCACGTACATGCTGACATCGGCATGCGGCACAATCGCCGCATCGCCCTGGCCGATTCCGGAAGTTTCCACAATCACCAGATCGAAGCCGGCCACCTTGCAGGCGGCAATCGCATCGGGCAGGGCTTGCGAGATTTCGGAGCCCGCTTCGCGCGTGGCCATCGAGCGCATGAATACGCGCTTTTTTCCAGCCCAAGGGCCGATCGCGTTCATGCGGATGCGGTCGCCAAGCAGGGCGCCGCCCGATTTCCGGCGCGACGGATCGATCGAGATCACCGCAAGATTCAATGCATCGTCCTGATCGAGCCGGATGCGGCGGATCAATTCATCGGTCAGCGACGACTTGCCGGCGCCACCGGTGCCGGTGATGCCAAGCACCGGCATCCTGATATTCCTGGCGGCGCTATGCAATGCGGTTTTCAGCGCAGGATCGGCCTTGCCGTTTTCCAGCGCCGTGATGAGTTGTGCCAGCGGCCGCTGCCGGTTGGCTATTTCGCCTTCCGTCAACTGATCCACCGTGGTCGGCGCGTAACGTGACAAGTCGATATCGCAGGCTTGAATCATCGTCAGGATCATGCCTGCCAGTCCCATGCGCTGACCGTCTTCCGGACTGAAAATGCGCGTCACGCCATAGGCATGCAGATCGGCAATCTCACTCGGAACGATTACGCCGCCGCCACCGCCGAATACCTTGATGTGGGCGCCGCCTCGTTCCTTCAGCAGGTCGATCATATATTTGAAATATTCCACATGACCGCCTTGATAGCTTGAAATCGCGATGCCTTGCGTATCTTCCTGCAAGGCGGCAGTGACGATATCGTCGACCGAACGGTTATGGCCCAAGTGGATCACTTCAGCGCCGTTGGCGATCAGGATGCGGCGCATGATATTGATCGATGCGTCGTGACCGTCGAACAACGATGCGGCAGTGACAAACCGCACCTTGTTAGCGGGCTTGTACGTGGTGAGATTATGGGCGACGGCGAGGTCGGTCATGGAATATCTCTTTCAAAATATGAAAGTCAACAGTTCTCGCCACCAAATTGAGGCGGATGAAAGTTGGCAACCAGATAATTATAGGAGACGTGTCGATTCCTTGCATCGTCTGAAGCGATGAGACGAGAGTTTCCTGCCGTCACTTTTTTTTGGAGATCAATGCGACATCAACACCGGAACCGTCATCGTTTTCAGCACGGTCTTGGTGACACCACCCAGCAATACTTCCCTGAAGCGCGTATGGCCATAGCCTCCCATTACGATCAGGTCGGCAGACATATCCGATGCCAGCGACATTAATGCATCGCCAACACCAAGTTCGGTATTTTGTTGCGATACAGTAACGTTGATATTGTGCCGAGCCAAATACAATGCGATATCCGCCCCCGGTTGCTCTCCATGCACATCGTATTGCGCGGAGGGGTTAAACACGGCCACCGTAACGGTGCTCGCCCGTTTCAATAACGGAATGGCATTGGTAATTGCCCTGGTGGCTTCCAACCCACCGTCCCACGCCACCAACGCGTTGGTTCCAATATGAGATTGTCCTGCATGGGGAACGATCAGAACCGGACGGGCGCAATTGAGCATTGCATATTCGGCAAGATCCGATGGCACGCTGGAAAATGATTCATTCGGATCTGTCTGGCCAACCACGACCAGATCGCAGTAACGCGCTTGCAGCACCAGTCCGCCTTCCGGTTCGTCGCTGACGAGCCTGGCATCGTAAGACAATACCCCCATCATCTTGGCGATCGCTTCGAAGTCGCCAAGCGACTGCGTTGCGCTTTTGACCAAGGCATCGATTTGAGCGGCCAGAATCGTCCCCGTGATATCAACAGAGTTGTCCTGGTAGACGAAGCGTGAAATACCGGTCATCGCGACGCCGACCAAATGCGCATTCTCGGCTATCGCTATTTCTGCCGCTATTTTGATGCGCTCCGCAGCATGCCTCGATTGATTTACATGCACAAGAATTGTCTTGTAAGACATGCATCCTCCCTCTTTGATTGAAATCATTGAAAGACGCTTCAATGGCAGGGAGTCGAATCCCTATCCGGTTTAGCGTAAGCGGTAACAGGTCGGGAGTCCAGATGCAAACGAACACTTTACGCGATTATTTTGGAAAATTTGATCCATATCAAGCTGATAGTAGCGCATTTACGGCACGATTAGCCAGCGTTACCCAGACAGGAATTCGGAAAGCATGAACACAGTCATAACCAATGCCCGGGATTTGCTATCCACCCTACCTCTGTTCAGCGAGGAGGCACCTGACGAACTCGATCGAATATCGGCCGCGACACAGGAATTGCAAGTGCCGCGCGGCGCCGTTGTATTTCAACGCGGAGATTTATGCGTCGGGTTTTATACGGTGATCCAGGGCCAGATCAAACTATCCTTCACCTCGCCGCATGGCGGAGAAAAGGTGGTGGAGATTATCGAACCAGGGCACAGCTTCGGCGAGTCGCTCATGTTCATGGAAAAACCTTATATCGTCTCAGCCCAAGCGCTGGCCGATTCATTGTTGCTGCATATCTCCAAAGAGGCGGTATTGGATACGATTGAGCGAAATCCGGCATTTGCACGCAAAATGCTGGCTGGCTTGAGTCGATGCATTCACGGCCTTACGCGCGATGTTGAGGCGTATTCGATGTACTCAGGCAGCCAGCGAGTGATCAGTTATCTGTTGAAGGAGGAATCTTACGGGGATGGCGATAAGGTCACGCTGCAAGTCAGCAAGTCCGTGATTGCCTCGCGCTTAAATCTGACTCCTGAGCATTTTTCAAGAATTCTGCACGAATTGAACCAAAATCAATTGATTCATGTCAGTGGCAGGTGCGTAACGATTATGAATATAGAAAAGTTACGTAATTACGCAGGGCAAAGACAAAATGCTTAGCGGTTCCCGGTGTTAGCCTTAACTTATTAAAGGACATGAATAATACAACGACTTGCCTTGATTCCGGCAGCAGTATCGACCCATCCCCAATGAACCAGATCGATCTGGTATGCCCGGCCGGCAGCTTGCCCGCCTTGAAGGCAGCCATCGACAACGGCGCCGATTGCGTGTACCTGGGCTTTCGCGACGCCACCAATGCGCGCAATTTTGCCGGCTTGAATTTCGACGATGCCGCGATTGCTCAAGGGATACGCTACGCGCACGATAAAGGGCGCAAGGTGCTGCTGGCGCTGAATACTTTTCCGCAGCCTTCGGCCGGCAATTTGTGGTGCACTGCAATCGATCGCGCCGCGCGCGCCGGTATCGATGCGGTAATCCTGGCCGATCCGGGTCTCATGCGTTATGCGGTGGACAATTATCCCGATTTGCGCTTGCACCTTTCCGTGCAGGGTTCCGCCACCAACTATGAGGCAATCAATTTCTATCACCGGAATTTCGGTGTGGCGCGCGCCGTTTTACCGCGTGTGCTATCCATGGTTCAGGTGGAACAAGTTATTAAAAATACGCCGATCGAGATTGAAGTGTTCGGTTTCGGCAGTCTGTGTGTGATGGTCGAAGGCCGCTGCGCGTTGTCATCCTATGTCACGGGAGCGTCGCCCAACACGCATGGCGTATGTTCGCCGGCCAGCGCGGTACGCTGGCTTCAAACGCCAAAGGGCATGGAGTCGCGCTTGAATGGCGTATTGATCGATCGTTATACCGATAATGAAAATGCCAGTTATCCGACTTTATGCAAAGGTCGTTTTGACGTCGAAAATGAAAATTATTATGCGATTGAAGAACCGACCAGCTTGAACACGTTGGAATTATTGCCGCAATTGATCGCCATGGGCGTGCGCGCCATCAAGATAGAAGGGCGCCAGCGCAGCCCCGCTTATGTTGCGCAGGTGACGCGGGTGTGGCGCGAAGCGATTGATAATTGCCGTGCCAACCCGCAGCGCTATTCGGTCAAGCCGGGCTGGATGACGGAACTGAACAAGGTTGCGGAGGGGCAGCAGCACACGCTGGGCGCTTACCATCGCGCATGGAAGTAAATGGCGTCAGAATTTCGGGAGGAAGCATGTTGAAACTCGCATTGGGGCCAATACTGTATTACTGGTCGCGCGATACAGTATTTAAATTTTATGAGAAGATCGCTACCACCCCGGTGGAGATCGTCTATTTGGGTGAAACGGTTTGTTCGCGCCGCCATGAGTTGAGGCTGTCCGATTGGCTGGACATTGCCAAGCGGCTGGATGCAGCAGGTAAGCAGGTGGTGTTGTCGACCCAGGCGTTGATCGAGTCGGGCGCCGACTTGACGATGCTGCGCAAAATTACCGACAACGGCCGTTTTGAGGTCGAAGCCAACGACATGGGGGCGGTAAATTGCCTGGGCAATCAAGTGCGGTTCATCGCCGGCCCGCATCTCAACATTTACAACCTGCCGACTCTCGGATTCATCGCGCAGGAAGGGGCCAGACGTTGGGTAATGCCCTTGGAAATGGGGCGCGAAGGGTTGGCGTTGATGCATCAAGGCAGGCCGGCCGGCATGGAAACCGAGGTATTCGCATACGGCCGCATGCCGCTTGCTTTTTCATCTCGCTGTTTTACCGCGCGTTATCGTAATTTGCCAAAGGATAATTGCCAGTTCAGTTGCCTGGATTATCCGGATGGCTTGTTGCTGCAAACGCGCGAAAGTCAGCCATTCCTGATTTTGAACGGCATTCAGACACAGTCGTCGCGAGTGTGCAACTTGCTTGGCAATATGGCGGAGATGCAGGCGCTGGAGATAGACGTGTTGCGCATTAGCCCGCAGTCGCAACATATCGAACGCGTCATCGAATTATTCGACGGCGTGCGAGCCGGCCGGTTCGCCTCGGCCGAAGCAGTGCAACGGATGACGGACTGGATGCCGGCGGAGGCATGCAACGGCTATTGGAACGGCCAGCCGGGGCTCGATTACGGTGCCAGGAACACAGCATGAACAAAAGTCGTTTTGCCTTGCCGCCTTCCGTCGGTAAATTGCTTTCCATGCTGCCGGTTTATCCCGGTTCCCTATTATTCGTGACCGGGCTTAACCTTGCCATTGCAAAACACCTGCCGGCTGACGTGCGGGATTCCCTGACCGGAAAAAAACTGCAGATCAAAGTCGTCGACGCCCAACTGGCATTTTATTTCGAGTGGCGGAATGGCTCGTTTGCAGCATGCCGCAATGATGGAGAAGCAGATTTGACGATTGCCGCAAGCGCCCATGATTTTCTGTTGCTGGCGCAGCGTCAGGAAGATCCGGATACCTTGTTTTTCAGCAGACGGCTGACGATGGAAGGCGATACCGAACTCGGGCTATTGGTGAAGAATACGCTCGATGCAATCGACTTTCCGGTATTCGATTTAGGCCGCCTTGCGCCTGATCGTGTGCTTGCATGGTATAAGCAGGCATTAAATAGACAATAGAATGGAAATAAGAGCGGCAATCGGCTGAAAATAAATTTCCGCTTGATGCGCTATCGCCTTATTTTCACCCCGGTGGCAACCCTGGTCGGGAGCGATCGTTGATATAAATCAAACTTCGACAAGCCAAATGTTGTCATAGTGGATCGTATATACTGCATTCAGTACTCTTTTTCTATTGAAAATATGATGAAAAAGTCGACAATATTCCGGTTCGCAGGCATGTGCGGAGTCGCGGCGCTGGTTTTATTTGCGTTATATCGGTCCGGGGTATTGCCGGAATGGGGCGTTAAAAAAGAAACGGGCGCCATTATCTTGTCCGGCAATATCGAGGCGCATGAAAGCGTGCTCAGCTTCAAGACGGTGCAATCGCGGATTATGCAACTGCCGTTCGATGAGGGCCAGTGGGTAAAACAAGGCACGACTGTTGCGGTAGTCGACAATCGGGACTTGAAGCAGCAAATAGCGATTGCCGACGCAGCCGTATCGGTAGAACAGCGGCAACTGGATGCTTCGATTGAGAATGTCATCGCCGCGCGCAAAATAATCGATGCCGACGAAGCTGAGCTGGCACAGCGCAAACTCGACTTGCAGCGCAATCGGCAACTTCAGAAACAAGGTTTTGTGTCGACTGCAGCGCTTGACAATACCGTCACTGCGCTAAAACAGGCAAGTGCGATTCTGGAGCGGGACAGGGTGCTGGAACAAGTTGCGCAACGCAATGTGAAGGTGATCCGGGCGAGTTTGCACAATGGTCAGCAATCGGTTTTGCTGACGCGTATCGTAGAAGGTTATTCGACCTTGAATGCGCCGTTCGATGGGGTGATTCTGGAGCGGCAGGCGGAACTGGGCGAAGTCGTTGCTCCCGGCACGCCGATAGTCACTATGGCCGATCTGGATCATGTATGGTTGCGCGCCTATCTGAACGAAACCGATGTCGGCAAGGTCAGGCTGGGGCAAATTGCCACCATCACCACCGACACTTATCCGGGAAAACAGTTTCAGGGCCGTCTCTCCTTTATTTCGTCAAAGGCAGAATACACGCCGAAAAGTGTTGAAACGCATGCCGAGCGAATTACGCTGGTGTACCGCGTCAAGATCGATATCGATAATGCCGCGCATGTGTTTGTGCCCGGTATGCCGGCCGATGCGCGTTTAGTTGCGATCACCCCGGAAAAAGGATGAGCGTAGCTGCAGACAGCGTTATCGATGTGCGCGATGTCAGCAAGTTCTTTGCGCAACTGACTGCGGTCGACCGCGTGAGCTTTTCAGTCAGGCCCGGCGAAATATTCGGACTGGTGGGGCCGGACGGCGCAGGCAAGACGACGACCATGCGCATGCTCGCCAGCGTGATGCGGCCTGATGCCGGCAGCATCCTGATCGACGGCATCGACGTGATTGCCGACCCGGAACAAACCAAACGCCATGTCAGTTATATGCCGCAACGATTCGGCCTGTATGACGACTTGACTGTCGACGAAAATATTCGTTTTTATGCGGATCTGTTTGAAGTTCCGCGCAAGGTGTGGCGCGAACGCGCGCAGCACTTGCTGGAGGCATCCGGGATGACCCCTTTTGGAAAGCGCCTGGCCGGGCAACTCTCAGGCGGCATGAAGCAAAAGCTTGGCCTGACCTGTGCGCTGGTGCATGCGCCGCGCGTGTTGTTGCTGGACGAGCCGACAACCGGGGTCGATCCGGTGTCCAGGCGGGAATTCTGGCAGATTCTTTATTCGTTACGGTCGGAAGGGGTGGCAATGATCATCTCGACCGCCTATCTGGATGAAGCCGAACGCTGCGATCGTCTGGCCTTGCTGTATCAGGGCAGCATCATGTATTGCGACACGCCGTTACGGCTCAAACAAAGTATGCCGGGCGCCATTATTCGCGTTGAATCGTCCGACCCGCGCCGCATGCTGGCGCTGGTGGAGCCGATGGAAGGGGTTGAAGGCGTGCTGCTGGTCGGCGATGGGGTTCACATCCACGTCGATGACGCTGCGCGCCGCATGCCGGAACTGGTTCATACGATTGAATCCGCCGGTATCCAGGCAAACAAAATCGAACAAGTCGAGCCGACCATTGAGGATTTGTTCGTGGTTTTTCTTGAACGCAAAGGCGAAGTTTCCTGATGGAACGCCAATCGGAGCCGTCGATTGTCGTCGACAATCTTTGCAAATGCTTTGGGTCGTTCAAAGCGCTCGATAGCGTCAGCTTCGATGTCGGGCGTGGCGAGATTATGGGCTTCCTGGGGCCGAACGGCGCAGGGAAATCGACGTTGATACGAATATTGTGCGGTTTGCTGCGGCCTACCGGCGGGCGAGCAGTGGTGGCGGGAATCGACGTTATGTCCGATCCTGAGACAGTGCGGCGGCGCATCGGCTACATGTCGCAGAAATTCTCTCTATATAACGACTTGAGCGTGGTCGAAAATCTGCGCTTCTTCGGGGGGATTTACGGCGTTTCCCGTGACACTATCGGCGAACGGATTCGCTTCGCGGTCGATATGGCAGGCCTGCAGGGCCGCGAAAATGCACTGGTTTCTACTCTGGCCGGCGGCTGGAAGCAAAGGCTGGCGCTCGGTTGCGCGATTCTTCACAAGCCTGCGATTTTATTTCTTGATGAGCCGACTTCGGGTGTCGACCCCGGTTCACGTCGGCGCTTCTGGCATCTGATTCACAGCCTCGGCGCGGAGGGAGTGAGCGTGCTGGTGTCGACCCACTATATGGACGAAGCCGAATATTGCATGCGCATTGCCATGATTGAGAGTGGCCGCCTGATTGCGCTGTGCACGCCGGCCGAACTAAAGCACCAGTCAATCGGCGGTGAGCTGATCGAACTGGAATGCGATAACATCGGCGCCGCTCTCGAACTGGTTTCCCAGGTCGCCGGCGTACATGATGCCGCTGTGTTCGGCAACACATTGCACCTGCTGGTCGACAATGCAGAACACATACCAGCGACCGTTTGCGCCACTCTTTCCCAGCATGGTTTCCCCGGCGCGCGTACCCGAAAGATCGAGCCGTCGATGGAAGATATGTTCGTGCATCTGGTGCGTTCGGCCAGAGAGCGGACTGAGGGCGTGCGAACCGAGGAGGAGCGCGCATGAGAATCAGGCGCATCATGGCGATAGCCCGCAAGGAATCATTGCAGGTGATTCGTGATCCGCGTAGCCTGATGATTGCGTTGCTGCTTCCGCTGATGCAGATGTTCATGCTCGGCTATGGCGTCAACCTCGATGTCCAGCATATTCCGTTGTGCGCATTCGATCAGGAAGGAACTCAGCAGTCGCAGGACTTATTGAAGCACTTTGCCAATTCGCGCTATTTCGAAATGCATAAGGTGGTGGCGAATATCGCCGAAGCGACGCATCAAATCGACGACGGCGTGTGCCAGCTTGCAGTTGTGGTTCCGGCAGGATTTACGCGCAATCTGGCGGATAAAGGCGCTGCGACGGTTCAGGTGTTGATCGATGGCACCGATTCCAATACCGCCAATATCGCCGCGAATTACGCCAGCGCAGTAGTAGGAGGGTATTCGAGCGATGTGGAATTGAAGGCGATTCAAAGACGCGGCGGCCAGGTGCAAACTTTAGCGCCGATCAATGTGCAGGCCAGGGTATGGTTTAACGAGGATCTGGAAAGCCGCTATTTCATTATTCCCGGCGTTGTCGCGCTGGTGATGGCGATTGTCGGCGCGCAATTGACATCGCTGACCATTTCTCGCGAATGGGAGCGCGGCACCATGGAGCTGTTGATATCGACCCCGGTCACACCGCTGGAATTGATGATGGGCAAATTATTTCCGTATTTTGCGATCGGGATGGCCGATGCTGCGATTTGCCTGGTACTGGCGGTCGAATGGTTCGAGGTGCCGTTTCGCGGCACCTTGCTCACTTTATTTTTCACCACCAGCCTGTTCCTGATCGTGGTGTTGTGCATCGGCTACAGCATATCGGCGGCCATCCGCAGCCAGGTCGGCGCCAGCCAGATTGCACTGATCGTCACGATGCTGCCGACCACGCTTCTTTCCGGATTCACCTTTCCGATCGACCAGATGCCGCGTCTGGTTCAAGATGTCACTTATCTGGTGAGCGCGCGCTATTATGTGACGATCCTGAAGGCGATATTCCTGAAGGGCTCCACCATTTTCGAACTGGCCATGCCTGTGGCCTGCCTGGCCATTTATGCGGCAGTGCTGGTCTTGCTGGCTGCGCGCGTGTTTCATAAAACGCTGGACTGAGACGATGTTCAGACGCATTGCTCAATTGCTGATCAAGGAGTTCCTGCAACTCAAACGCGACAAGTCGGCGCGTTTTCGGCTGCTGATTCCGCCGATTATCCAAATGCTTTTATTCGGTTATGCCGCCACGTTCGAAGTATTCAATGTTTCCACTGCAATACTGGACCAGGATCATACGCCCGAGAGCCGCAACCTGATCGCCGCATTCGTGCATAGCAGCCGCTTTGAAGTGACGACCTTGGCGCAAACGCATAAGGAGGCGGAGGATGCGATTGAACGCAGCGATGCGCAAGTCGCGATCGTGGTGCCGCCAGGGTTTTCCGAGCTTCTGCATAAAGGCCAAAGTGCGCCGATCCAGGTGTTGGTGGATGGCACGAACTCAAATACAGCGCTGATCGCGCTTGGTTATGTGGGTGAGATAGCCAATTCGCTGGGTCGATTTTATGCGTTGGATCTGGCGCAGCGTACCGGAAGCGCGCTCGGCCGCACATTGGTGCATGTCGACGTCGCCCAGCGTTACTGGTATAACCCGAATCTCAACAGCCGCTGGTTTTTCGTGCCTGGCGTGATCGGCACGCTGCTGTTGATTACTATCGTCAATCTCACCGCTTTTGCGATTGTGCGCGAACGGGAAGTCGGGACGCTGGAACAACTGCTGGTGACGCCGATCAGGCCGGCCGAGTTCATCATAGGCAAAACCTTGCCGTTTTTTTTGATCGGCTTGCTGGAAGCAGCGATTATTGCCGGCGTCGGCATGTTATGGTTCAAAGTTCCCTTTGTTGGAAATCCACTGCTGCTTTTGGGCGGAACCTGCCTGTTTTTGCTCAGCGTATTGTCGATCGGATTACTCATTTCGACGCTATGCACTACGCAGCAGCAGGCATTTGCCTCGAATTTTTTCGTATTGAACCCATTGTTCATCCTGTCGGGCTTCAGTTTTCCGATTTCCAGTATGCCGCAGGCGTTGCAGTGGCTGACGTTTTTGAACCCGTTGCGCTACTACCTGGTGATCATTAGAGGAACTTTTCTAAAAGGTATCGGAATTGAGTTTCTATGGCCGCAAATGCTCGCTCTGGCGGCTATCGGCTTCACATTACTGACGGTTTCAGTGCTGCGTTTCAAGAAATCACTCGATTAATCTGGGCTATAATCGTCCGCCAGATATTGCAATTCATGCAATGCTGGTTGTACGGTAGCGGATGTTCCCTCAATAATGGAGAGCACTATGTATCCTGTCGTTCTCAAGCAGGTTGGCAAGACCTACCACCTCGATTCGGTGGTCGTTCCGGCGCTGGTCGATATCAACCTGCAAATCCGGCCTGACTGCTTTACGGTGATTTCCGGTCCGTCCGGCAGCGGCAAAACGACCTTGCTCAATCTGATTGGGTGCATCGATCGCGCCGACAGCGGTGAAATCCAGGTTGCCGGAGAATCGGTACAAAAGATGTCGGACGATGCGTTGTCGGATTTTCGCACGCGTCATCTCGGTTTCATTTTCCAGAATTTCAATTTGCTGCCGGTGCTGACCGCTTATGAGAACGTGGAATATCCGTTGATCATGACCAGGATGCCAACTGCTCAGCGCAAACAAAGAGTGCTTGAACTGCTGGATGCGGTTGGTTTGGCGGACCGGGCGCAGAATCGTCCCGGACAACTTTCCGGCGGGCAGCGGCAACGCGTGGCGATAGCGCGCGCATTGGCGACCGAACCGAAGCTGGTGCTGGCCGATGAGCCCACCGCCAACCTCGACAGCCACACCGGCGCCGCGATCCTTGCCTTGATGCGCAAAATGCAGCGCGAACATCACGCTGCGTTTGTCTTTTCGTCGCACGACCCGCAGGTGCAGGCTGAGGCCGACGATGCGATATTCATCCATGATGGCTGCATCACCGGCGTCGAGCGGCGCACGGTCATGGCGGAGGTATCGGCATGAAGACCTTCGCGCTCGCCCTGCGTAATTTGCTGCGCAATCGCCGCCGCTCATTTACCACGCTGCTGGCCATGGTGATCGGACTGGTAGCGATCCTGGAATTCGGTGGCTACCGATCCAATATCATCTATGGCATGGAAACCGGCTTTGTCCAGGGCAGCGGTCATTTACAGATTCAGCACAAGAATTATTTCCTCGACGGCAGCGACAATCCGACCGCTTACGGCATCGCCGATTATCAGCGCATCATCGATGCGGTGAAACGCGATGCGGTGTTGAAGCCCATGCTGACCATGGTTACGCCCACATTGCAGTTGGGCGGTATTGCAGGTAATTTTTCGGCCGGGGTGTCGCGTTCGGTAATGGCCTCCGGCGTGGTCGCGGAGGAACGTAACCGGATGTTTTTGTGGAACGACTACAACTTGAAAAGTTATGCGAAGCCGTTGCCTTTAATCGGCGCCAGCCCGGATGCCGTGGTGATCGGCACCGGCGTGGCGCGCAAGCTGCAGCTTTGCAATGTGCTCGGCGTGCCGGATTGCAATCAAGTGCCAGCGCGGCAGGCAGTCGAAGGAAAGCAGGCGCCCGATGACATTGCCGCGCTGTCCGCTCTCGAAAAATCGAGTGCTCCGCAACAAAACGAAAACCGCATCGAGATGCTGGCAGCTACTGCGCATGGCGCCCCCAACGTCGCCAGCCTGAGCGTGATCGAGGCCAGGAATATGGGCGTCAAGGCAATCGACGACATGTATCTTGCCATGCAACTGGCGCAGGCGCAGAAACTGATCTACGGCGCGGCAGAGCCTCAGGTGACCGCGATTCAGGTGCAGCTCCAGCATACCAGCCAAATGCCGGCAGCGAGAGAACGGCTGATGCAATTGCTGGCAACCGAATTCAAGAACGAGCCTCTGGAAGTGCTCGATTTTCGCGTGCTCAATCCGATGTATGGCCAATCGATCAGCTTCATGAATTCCATGTTCGGATTCATCGCCGTATTAATCGGCATCATCGTTCTATTCACGATCGGCAATACCATGAGCACCGCTGTGGTGGAACGAACGGTTGAAATCGGCACTTTACGCGCGATGGGTGTGCGGCGTTCCGGCATCCGGAATTTATTTTTGTGCGAGGGCGTGCTGCTGGGCATATTCGGTTCGGTACTCGGCGTGTTTTTTTCGTTATCGATTGCCACCCTGATTAACCATAGCGGTTTGACATGGACGCCGCCCGGCTATTCTTACGCTTACCTGCTTCTGGTTCGCATTTGGCAAGACTTGCCTCTGCTGGTCGGTAGCGTGATCGGAATGATGATGGTGACGATTATCTCCGCCTGGTGGCCGGCCAATCGGGCATCGAGACTGATTATTGTCGAAGCATTGCGCCACGTATAAGGTATAAAGTATAAAAAAAGGAAGTAACGATGAGACATTTGAAGGCGGGACAATCAAGAATAGCGGTTTTGGCGTTTGCCTTGGTATTTGCCTTAAGCGGGCTAACCGCATCGGCAGCAGCGAGCGACCGCCTCAGCCCGCAGGAAATCCTGGCTGCCAGCGATAGCGTGCGCAATCCCGATTATCCATTCGGCCTGACCAATTCGCTGATCGAATATCGCAACGGCAAGCAAACCGACAGCAGCACACTGGCGATTTATTCCAAGTCCGATCCGAACGGCGGCCAATTCCGCAGCCTGATTCGTTATGTGGCGCCATTGCGCGATGCCAACAAGCTGATCTTGTATAGCGGCAAAGACCTGTGGTTTTACGACCCTTCCAGCAGGGCCAGCATCCGCATGTCGCCGCAGCAAAGGTTGCTGGGACAGGCATCCAACGGCGACGTCGTGACCATCAATTTTGCCAAGGATTACCAAGCCGTGTCAGCAGCGGAAGAAGACATCCAGGATGGCGAGCGGCAAACCCGGCACTGCACCAGGCTGGCGTTGTCTGCCGGCACGCCGGATGCCACTTATCATCATATCGAGATGTGGATCGAGGCCGCCACCAGTCGTCCGGTCAAGGCACGTTTTTATTCCGACAGCGGAAAGATGCTGAAGTCGGCCTATTATCGCCGTTACCAGAAGCAGCTCGGCAAGGATAGGCCGACTGAAACGGTGATCATCGACGGTTTGGACCCGAATTGGGTCACGGTCATGCGCTTTTCAGATTGGGTCAAGCGCGATATTCCGGAGATCTGGTTGCAGCGGGACTACCTGCCTCGTTTCAAGCCGGAATGAACACGCGTTCAAAGACCGGAAAACCAAGATCGAACCTGACCAGAGCGCTGATTTGCGCTGTCTTGGGCGGGCTTGCGTTTGGTTTTGTTCCCGGTTTTTCGCAGGCGGAAGAAGATCAGGATGCGGGCGCTTTATTGCTGGCAGATAAGACGCCCGATGCGGTAGCGCAAGCCAGCGACTGGCGGACATATATCGAAGGCGCTTACGGCGGTTACACTCAGCGCGACGGCAACCCGGCGCAGCAAAATCATCGATTGTCGTTCGACGTGCAATATGACAATTCATTTGCACCCGGATGGCGCGCACTCTTTGGCGACCGGCTGGACATCGCCTGGCCGCCGCAAATAATCGATCAAAACAGCATTGATCAAAAGAGCATCAATACCATCAAGGATGCCTATCTCAGCTGGCAGACGCAGTCGAATACGATTTTCGATGTTGGCCGCATTAACGTGCACGAGGGCGTGGCTACCGGCTATAACCCGACCGATTATTTTCGCAACGGCGCGGTGCGTTCGATTGTATCGGCCGACCCGGCCAGCCTGAAGGAAAATCGCCAGGGCAGCGTGATGCTGCGCGGCCAAACCCTGTGGGATAGCGGGTCCGTCACCGCATTGGTTTCGCCTAAACTGAGCGTACAGCAAAACAATAGCGGCTTCAATCCGGACTGGAGCGCCACCAATAATCAAAATCGTTGGCTACTCGCTGTCAGCCAGAAAGTCAGCGATAACATCAATCCGCAATTTCTGATTTACCAGGAAGCAAAGTTGCCCACGCAGCTAGGCTTCAATTTGACAGGCTTGCTCAACGATGCGACGATCGCCTATGTCGAATGGTCCGGTGGGAACAGTCCTTCGCAGTTGACGCAAGCGTTGAGCCAGCAAGGATTTCCGCATGCGAATGATAGCGCGTTCCGCAACCGCCTCTCGTCCGGGCTGACTTACACTACTTCAAACAAGATTTCATTGACGGCGGAACTGGAATACGACGGCGGCGGCATGGATCAGTCCGACTGGAATGCCTTATATCGCCAATCTCCGCTTAAGTATGAAATATACCGTGAATGGCTGCTGGTGGTTCGGGAGCTCCCGACCAGGCAGACCGTATTTTTGCATGCTGGCTGGCAGGACGCGATGATCATCCATCTCGATCTGAGCGCGATGGAATATGCCGATATGGTAGATTACAGCCGCATGTCATGGCTGGAAGCGCGTTATCATCTGACGCATGCCGAGTTTGCCTTGCAATGGCAACGCTTTAGCGGCAAGCCCCTTAGCGATTACGGGATTTCACCCCAGAGCCAGAGCTGGCAGGCAGTGCTGAGATATTATTTCTAATCGACGAGTGCGTCGCGTTAATTGTTGCACATTTGCGCCTGGGTCACATTGCTGCCTGGCGGAACGCTCTGGGTCAGCCAGACGTTGCCGCCTATGGTCGATCCCTGGCCGATGACGATGCGCCCGAGGATGGTGGCGCCTGCATAAATGACGACATCGTCCTCGACGACAGGATGTCGCGCATTACCTTTGATCAGCACGCCGCTGGCATCGGCAGGGAAGCGTTTGGCGCCTAGCGTAACCGCTTGGTAAAGGCGCACATGCCGGCCAATGATGGCGGTTTCGCCGATCACGACCCCGGTGCCATGATCGATGAAGAAGCTGCCGCCAATTTGAGCGCCGGGATGAATATCTATGCCGGTGGTGGAATGGGCGATACGCGAAATGAGGCGCGCCAGAAAAGGCGCGCCCAGGTTATACAACGCATGGGCAAATCGATGGTAGATCGTGGCGGTCATCCCCGGATAGCACAGCAGCACCTCGGATACGCTGGTAGCCGCCGGGTCGCCTTGATACGCGGCATGCAAATCGCTGACCAGCAAGTCGCGTATCGGTTTCAATTGCGCGGCAAATTGGCGGGTGATGATCATGGCCTGCGCATGGAGCTTCTCGTCATGATCGCGATCGAAGGCAGCATTCGACTCCTCCGACCCGTTTGCATTGCTTTGCACCGAGACAAAAAGCAAAGCCCTGCGCACTTGCTCCGCCAGGGAATTTAGCGTCGTATTGAGCGTGTTCCCCACGAAGTAATCGATACTTTCATCGTTCAGATTCGTTTGGCCGTAATGGGTTGGAAACAGCGCGGCAGTAAGGCCATCCAGAATAATGCGCAACGCTTCGCGCGACGGAATTTCACGAACCCGTCCGCGATGGCGGATTTTATGCGTTTCTTCCCGGGATTGCCGCAATGCTGCCACCACGTCACTCAATCCCCAGGTGCGATAAGAGTCCAGGGACGGGGATTCTTCAGGCAATTGCGTATTTTCTGCTTTGGTTGTTGGGTGGGGTGAGCTCATTGCGCAAATGGCCGGGAGACGTGGCGTTGTATTTTAAAAGATTTAAATGAGAAAAAGAAAATCGTAAAAATGTTGTGCGTGAAATATTTGCGGACTACTGCCTGCAAGCTGATTTTATAGTATACACATTTTTTATGTTACATGAATTTGTGTGAGTTCATGTTACCAAAAATTATGGCAATGTTTAATTCGGCGTTGCGAATTTGCACCTCAAATATATGTTACCTGGGATGATCGATTATGCTGACAAGCACGATAACAGCTGAAAGACAAAAATCCACGTCGTGGAATCACGCTCTATTCCTTTGGCCTTGCAACCACATAGCAAAAATCACTTTCCAACACATTATTTTCGACCAGCGTTTGTTCGTACAAAAAGATCATTTTCACTACCGTCGCCTGCAATTCGTTATCGGTGTCAAAGTTGGTCATGATGTGGTTCATTAATAGATGCAATAAAGTGCCGCCATATTTTTTGTGCTCCAGGATATCGAAGTGCCTTGTAAGCAATGGAATAATCTGTGAGGAATTGACGGCCTCGCTTGGGTCCATCTGTATCATTTCCTGTTCAGTCGGGCGACTTATTTCTGTCAGTATTTCGCCAGTGACTGCACTGCGACGATATTCTTGCGGCAGGGTTTGCAAAACGCGATTGGCAAGGGAAAGTTGCAAGTCAGTCCACTGAAAGCGCGTCGGACCGACGAATTCGTTAAACATGAATATTCCACCGGGCTTTAGTGCTCGCCGAATTTGCCCATATATGTGGTCAAGGTCTGTGAAGTGATGCAGCGACATTTTCGCCACGACAAAATCGTAACTGCCTTCCTCAAGATCTATGTTGTTGATATCGCAGACGCCGTATTGGATGTGGTCCGAAACGCCCTCCTTGACTGCGAGCTCTTTGGCCACCTTAATAGATTCCGGGCTTGCATCATACCCATCGATCGATTGCGCTGAATTTAAATGAATTAAGGCGCGTTCTAAATTTCCGCCGCCACAGCCAAGACTTAACGCTCGCTCGACTGGCATGCCCGGAAGGTGATTTTTAAAAAAATGCTGCAGGTAATAAACCGATTTGTCACCCGACACGCGGGGCCGGATATGTTCTACCTCAATGAACTCCCAATCCAGCCAACCTTTGAGCACTTTATTTTCCACCAGTTCGACATGATGATCCCAATGCCCTGATTTATTTAACTCAGGGCTTGGTATTGCCGCCGAATTGGTTTCTTGTGTTTCCAGCCCCTTCACTCGATAATCAAGAATGGCGCGTTGGACAACGCGATGAATGACGGTACCCGACAAATGCCTTCTCGCAATTTGGAAAGCAAACGGCCAGCGCCGCAAGCCGTTATACACCTTTGCAATGGCTTGATCTTTGATCGTTCTCATAGGGGGTAGCCGCCTCAGAAAATATTATTCTTTTGAGCCAATGAAGCATTAGTCGCACCATCGTTATGGGAAATATCCCCACTCAAAGAGCAACGACGCAGCTGCATTGTTGCATAAATATTCTCATGCGTCGGATAATGCTTTCGGCTCATCCAACCTACGCCCTATTACTAGAAATGGATCATTGCATCCATCGCAAGCATCAAGTGATGCGTCGATCCATTCGTCGGGCGACAATCGGGGCCGCCCATGGCGCCAAACGGACCGCCGTATGCATTATCATGTCCATCTTCTTCCCTTGGTGTATATGCTGGTCGGAGCCGTCGATTTAGCGCGTCCCCTTTTGATTTCCGCCTATCGCTTACAATGCGTCTTGGTCGGCTTCACCGGTGCGGATGCGCACCACCTGCTCCAGATCGTAAACAAAGATTTTCCCGTCGCCGATTTTTCCTGTGCGTGCGAAGCGCACTATCGTTTCGATCGCGCTTTCGACTATGGCGTCGTCAACGGCAACTTCAATTTTTGTTTTCGGCAAAAAATCGACGACGTATTCGGCGCCGCGATACAGCTCGGTGTGTCCTTTCTGGCGCCCAAAACCCTTAACTTCCGTCACGGTCATACCTTGAATTCCAAGTTCGTATAATGCTTCGCGTACCTCATCCAGTTTGAACGGTTTGACGATTGCAGTAATCAGCTTCATATTTGCCCAGGTTAAAAAGTGATGGTGATTGATAATGCGTCTTTGGTTTGCGCAAGCATTCTGGTTACGCCAACGGGTATTTTCGCTACCATCTCGACTCCTGTTCCGGTGTCGATGAGATCTGGTGAATGGATAAATCGGCCCCCTGGAATTCCTCTTCCGGGCTAAGCCGTATTTCCATTATCAATTTCAGCACGCCGTAAATCAGAAAGCCGCCGGCAAACGCGATGCCAATGCCGATCGCGGTGCCAATCAACTGAGATAGGAAAGCCACTCCGCCTGTGCCGCCCAGCGCTTTCATCCCAAAAATTCCGGCAGCCAATCCGCCCCATGCTCCGCACAGCCCATGCAGCGGCCAGACGCCGAGAACGTCGTCAATCTTCCATTTGTTTTGGGTTTGCGCAAACATCAAGACAAATATCCCGCCGGCAATGCAGCCCGTGGCGAGAGCCCCTAGCGGATGCATCACGTCCGACCCGGCGCATACCGCAACCAGACCCGCCAGCGGGCCGTTATAGACGTAACCGGGGTCGTTCTTGCCTAGCACCAGCGCAACCAGGGTGCCGCCAACCATGGCCATGAGCGAGTTGATCGCAACCAGGCCATTCATTTTGTCGAGCGACTGCGCGCTCATGACGTTGAACCCAAACCAGCCCACCGTCAATATCTAGGCGCCCAATGCGAGGAATGGGATTGAAGACGGTGGATGCGATGCGATTGCGCCATTTTTCATGTAGCGACCGGTTCGCGCGCCGAGCAGCAATACTGCAGGCAACGCCACCCACCCGCCCACAGCGTGAACCACCACCGATCCGGCAAAATCGTGGAATTCCGCCGAAAAGGCCGTCTTGAGCCAGGCCTGGATGCCGAATCGTTGATTCCACGCTATTCCTTCATAAAGCGGGTAGACGAAACCAACCAGGATTGCGGTTGCAATCAGTTGTGGATAAAACTTGGCGCGCTCGGCGATGCCGCCTGAGATGATGGCAGGAACCGCCGCTGCAAAGGTCAGCAGGAAGAAGAATTTGACCAGCTCATAGCCATTTTTGTGTGCCAGCACATCGGCTGACGCAAAGAAATCGACTCCGTAGGCAATGCCATAGCCGACAAAAAAATAAGCCAGCGTTGAAATTGCAAAATCGATAAGAATTTTTACGAGAGCATTGACCTGATTTTTCTTCCTGACCGTGCCCAGCTCAAGAAAGGCAAAACCGGCATGCATCGCTAAAATCATGATCGCGCCGAGTAATACGAATAGCGTGTCGACGCCATTTTTTAATCCATCCATTTTATAATATCCCAATTTGGTGCAACAATAGAAATGAATGTCTCGCCCAAGCAAAAATCATTCCATTTTGGTGCATTTTGATAAGGTGTTGATATTATTGAGAGAATTATAGAAATGTGATTTCAGGAATGGCGCCGACGCACCTAAATAATGCGATAAATTAATCCAGTTTGGTGCATTAAATAAATATTGCTTTTTTGTCAATAACGGCCCGTGGATGTCAACAGCGGGTGAAGGGGCGATACGGCAAGAGATTTTTTGATGATTCGGCTGGCGATCCCAGCCGATTACTCGCGATGGCCGCATATCAGCGTTGACTCAATGCGCGACGAAAGAAATCTGTCTGATCTTTCAAGATGTGTTGCTGATTCTCACCGGTGTAAAAGTCGAAGTGCCCCATGTTGTATTGCTTGAGCATGACGTTGCTGCCAGCCTTTTCGGCAAACTTCACTGCGTCTGCCGGCGGCGTGACGTTATCGATGATTCCCGCTTGCAGCAGCGTAGGGCAGCGCACTTTCTTGGCGGACAAAATCGGTCGATAGGTCATCAATGTGACGGCCATGCGTGTCGTCATCCGGTTCACCCAAGTGGGACCGACGATCGACAGATACATTTCCAATGCGCCCTTGGTGCTCAAGCCGGCGAGCGTTCCTTCTTTGGCGACAATCGGAATCGTCAATGGATTTAAGCCCAACCATGCGCCGATCTGGTCGATCATGCCATAGAGCGCTAACTGCGCCAGCTTCAACATGCCGGCATAGTCGGCCAATGCCAATGCCGCAGCCAAGCCGTCCACCATGGGGTTTTGTGCGCAAACTGCTGCAATACGCTCGTCTTTCGCCGCCAGATGGAGAACGTGCCCGCTGGAAAAGGATGTTCCCCAAAGCCCCACTTTTTGAGGGTCGACCATGGGAAGCGAGCGGGAGAATTCGAATGCCGCCTGCCAGTCTTCGATTTGCTTTCCGATGTGCAGCAGTTGGCGTGGCGATCCTTCGCTGCTGCCAAAGCAGCGGTAGTCGAATACCAGCACAACAAAGCCGTTTTGCGCAAAGTGTTCGGCAAAGGACTCCAACCCGCAGTCGATCGTGCCGCCAAGTCCGTGCGCCATGATGATGCAGGGGCAGCGCATCGCATCGGCGGCGGCCGGCGCGAACAACCATCCGCGGCATAGCGTTCCGTGGCTGAGGAATTCGACATCCTTTTTGGCAAATGCGTTATTCATCGATCACCTCAGTTGAAGAACAATATGCCATCCACGATGGGCTGTTCCAACAGCATCTTCTTGTCCTTGCCATAATGCATGTCGACCTGCCACGGATATTTGTTGCCTTGGCGCGGCAGTGCGTCGAGCGCGCGCCGGACGTAGCCCGACTGCAATGAGTCCAGCATTGCTATGTCCCGTTTGCACTGTGTTACATCGCCTGGAATCGCCACATTGAGGCCGTGCTTTTCCATGTGTTTCAACAACCTGATCATGTACATCGCTGCCAGATCGGACTTCAGGGTCCAAGACGCATTGGTGTAGCCAAAGACCCAGGCAAGATTGGGCAGATCTTCGACCATCACCCCCTTGTAAATCATCGCTTGATTGAAAGGGCGGACGCGGTGATCCAGCGAGAGTTCCATCCCTCCCAGCATTTGAACATTCAGGCCGGTGGCGGTCACGATAATGTCTGCATCCAATTCCTTGCCCGATTGCAGGCGAATGCCTGTTTTGGTGAAAGTGTCGATGTGGTCGGTCTCCACGGACGCCTTGCCGGCGCGCAGCGCATTAAACAAGTCGCAATCGGGAACTGCGCACAAGCGTTCATCCCACGGCATGTACTTTGGAGTGAAGTGGCGCATGTCGACATGTTGACCAATACGTTTTTGCACATGCTTGAGCAAGAAGCTGCGCATGAACTGCGGCCAGCGACGGCAAGCCAGGTAAAGCCAGCGTTGAATCAGGATATTGCGTCGGCGTGCCATGCCGAATGCCCATTTCTCAGGCAATATTTTCATCAGCGCTTCGGTAATTTTGTCGTACCCGGGCAAGGAAAAAATATACGATGGAGAACGCTGCAGCATGGTGACATGTCCTGCCTTTTCTGCCATTGCGGGGACCAAGGTCACTGCGGTGGCGCCGCTACCGATGACAACCACCTTCTTGCCGGTGTAATCCAGTTTTTCCGGCCAAAACTGAGGATGAATCTTTTGCCCCTTATACAACTCCTCGCCGGGGAACGTCGGTAAGAAGCCGGCGTCGTAGTTGTAGTAACCCGTGCAAAGCGCCAGGAACCTGGCAGTCAATTTTCGCGCCTCACCGGTTGCTTCATGCACTGCCGTCACGGTCCAACTTTTCTTTTTGCTATCCCAATTGGCATGCGTGCTTTTTAATCCATAGTGAATCTTGTCCAATACTCCGTATTCCCTGGCCGTTTGTTCGATATAGTTTTTGATGGAGGGGCCATCGGCCAAAGTTTTCAATTCATTCCAGGGCCTGAAGTTGAAACCGAACGAGAACATGTCCGAGTCTGAACGGATGCCGGGGTAGCGAAACAAATCCCAGGTGCCACCGATGGAATTGCGGCGCTCCACAATGCCGATGCTTTTATGTGGGAAGGCTTGTTGTAGCTGACACGCAGTGCCGATACCCGACAGGCCTGCGCCGACGATCAATATGTCGAAGTCAGATTCTTTGTTATCTTCCACGCAGTTGTCTCCTTTGTCAGGAATTATTATTATTTTCGTTTTCGGCTATTATGGCATATCGTGGGCGTGATGCTCGTTCAACACCAAATCCAGCCTTGCTCCCAGCTCCACCACACGGTTTTGAGGGATGCCGAAATGCGAAGTGGCGTCCAGCTCGTTCTTGTGTAACCAGATAAAAATTCTAAGCAGAAATTGCATGGCGAGATTGCCCTTGCGCGGTGGAATCAGCGTCTCGCTGCCCAGATAGAAGGAAGTGCTCATCGGATCATATAATTCGTGGCCGGCTTGCGCCGAAGCGCTCTCCAACAGGGCCGGAACGAATGCCTGTTCCATATAGCCGTAGTGGGCCACGATCTTGAAAAAACCTATCGGGAGACACTCCACGGTCATGCGCTCGTTATCCGGCACACGAGGCTTTTCGTCAATGATGATAGTGATCAGCACCACGCGCTCATGCAGGACTTGGTTATGTTTGAGGTGATGCAACAATGCAACAGGCGCGGAAGTGCCTGGAGGCGTCATGAATACCGCCGTGCCGGTTACCCGATGCGGCGGCGACAAGGCCAGGCTGGAGATCAGCGCCTCAATCGGATAACCGGAATCGGCCCGCGATTCGCGCAGCACCCATTGTCCGGTAAACCAGGAAAAGGTGATCAGGAAGGTGATCAAGCCAATCACGAACGGCAACCATCCACCGTCGACGAACTTCATCGCATTGGCCGCCACAAATGCCAGGTCGACAATCATGAATACGCCTGCAACCAAGCCAATGCGCCACTTCGGCCAATGCCATCTCTTTTCTGCGAAGGCGGCAAATAGCGTAGTGGTTATCGCCATGGTGGCCGATACTGCCAGACCGAACGCGGCGGCGAGATTGTCGGATGAACGGAAAATCAGAACCAGCGCAATGGTGCTGAGCATTAACATCCAGTTCAATGCCGGCAGGTATATTTGTCCTTCGGTACTGGCTGAAGTGTGTTTGGTCTCGACGCGCGGGCTCAAGCCCAATTGCGAGGCCTGTCTGGTCAACGAGAATACCGCCGAGATCAGGGCTTGCGCAGCGACCACGGTCGCCAGCGTCGCCAGGATCACCATTGGATACAGTCCCCAACTCGGCACTGCCGAATAAAAGGGCCTTGCCGCGGCGGCAGGGTCGCGCAGCAGCAAGGCGCCCTGGCCCAGATAATTGGCAGTTAATGCCGGCAACGCAAGTGCGTACCATGCCAGGCGGATCGGCTTGGCGCCAAAATGGCCCATGTCTGCATAGAGCGCTTCACCGCCGGTCAGGCAAAGGACCACCGCGCCCAAGGCCAGAAACCCGTGCCAGCCATTGCGCATGAAGAAGCGCAGGCCGTTGACTGGGTTGAGCGCCTCAAGGATCACAGGGGTTTGCACCAATGAACCGATTCCGAGAATAAAGATCACTACGAACCAGGTGGCCAGAATAGGGCCAAATGCGACGCCAACCCTCCCTGACCCAAGCGGCTGGATAGCGAACAGCGCGATCAGAATTACCACGGTTAACGGAACTACATAGGGGGTAAAGGCAGGCGTCGCCACTTCCAGCCCCTCAACCGCGCTAAGCACCGAGATAGCCGGCGTAATCACGCCATCGCCATAAAGCATTGCCGTGCCGATCATCGCCAGATAGATCCAGCGCCGGACACGGCGATTGGATCCGCGCTTTGTCCGGTCCCCTACCAGCAATGCCAACAGAGCCAGCAATCCGCCTTCCCCATGATTATCGGCTTGCATCAGCACCAATACGTATTTGATGCTGACCATGAGAATAAGCGACCACAGGAATAGCGATACGATACCGATCACATTGGGCCCTGTAACGCTGACCCCGTTGGCTCCGTGGAAGGCTTCCTGCAACGCATACAAGGGGCTGGTGCCCAAGTCGCCGAATACAATGCCGAGCGCAGCCAGCGCAAGGGTCGCGGTGGCGCCGCCATGTTTAGCGGGATCTTCGTTGCATCCGCTTGTGCCAGAAAATCGCGTCATGATCCTCATTTCATTTCAATCGACCAGCCAATGTCAGTCTAAGGGGAAAAGCCGGAATTAGCGGATAATAACGCATTAAGGCGCTTCCCCCATACTGTCGATGCGAAGGCATTGGAATGGTTTATGACTGGGTGCAATAAACATGGCAGGCTGGGCAATACAGGAAGACTTGGGCTGCGCCGGATTGATTTGGCGCAAAGATGGCTTCTTTTTAGGGTTAATAATCGTCGTGCCGAAGCGGGAATGAATGCTATGAAATTTCCACATTATTGTGCGGCGATTGCGCTTGCGGCGATGCTTGCCGCTTGCAATTCACCTCTCTATCTGCCAGATGGAGAGGAAACACCCCATAAGCCGTTTACCAGCCTGAAAAATGCGGAAATCGTCGCGACCTGCCTGATAGATGCCCTCGAAAGCAATTTTACGGCTGCCGGCGTCGCAGGAACGCCCACCGAAACAGGCTACAGAATCACGATGAAAATGGATGGCAGTGTCGGTTCGGACATAGTGCTGGTTATTAATATAAAAAATATTCCCAGCGGTTCCGTTTCAAGTTTTGAGTCGAAATTGACGTGGAAAGAAAGAAGATTCGTCAATATTCTTGCTGACTGCCAGGTATAAACGACAACGCTATTCATATCGATTTGCGCAGTTAGACGCCACGGGAAATCTTGACAGCTTCGTTGAACCACAGGCCAACCAGGAAGCTTCCCTGCAAGCGGCAACGACCATCTTCCATCGCCCGAAGAATCTCTGTTTCATCCTTGCTCAGCATCGCTGAGACCGCCTGACGACTATCCTGCCAATGCTGGACGAAAGTTGGACAAACGTGTGATCCCATCCTGAATCGCAGGCGATGGTCTTTCAGCTCGAAGTGACCTGTAACGCCATCGCCGGTCTGAATTTGAAAGACGAAAGCAGGGTCGTCGAACATGGCCTTAAACCGCCTGGACCTGCTCTTTGCGCGAGACAACAACAGGCTCGTGGCCAACAGAAGAACGCTCAACTGGATCTTGTAAATCAAGGACATGAGATCATGCTCCGCGGACAATATTGAACAAGTTGACGCAATCGAACGGCAGGGAGTCACCTCTCCATGCCACGTGATGATCGGGACGCACCAGCACCAGTCGTTTCTCATAGAGCGCCTGCAAATGCTGATCCGGAACCTGAACCACATGGAGCGGAACGCCTGTTTTTTCGGCGGCATCGATAAACGGCCGAACCCAGGCCAGATCGGCGCTCATGACAAGGAGCGTGAAGCTGTCATAGGCAAGTTCATCGAATACGGCACGGCCATCTTCAAAAAATGCGCTCGGGAGCCTGGCGCCGCTGTATGTTGTTGGGATATAGCCGCACGTATCGTCGACGGGTGAGGGCGCCGCATCGGGGACGATGACTGGCGAATCACGGTAGAGGTAACCGATTTCAACGCCCAGCGATTCATAAAGACGCGAAACCCTGCGCTCAAACGCTGCGCCCAGTTTACGCCGGGCGAGTGCGCCGCGCGTGCTTTGTTCCAAAAGGTAGTCCGGCTTGTCGAATTGCACCTCAAAGATAGTGGCTCCGTTGACTTTTGCCTGGTCGCGGTTACGCCGCCCGACAGGCAGGCGTTCCGACTGGTAGCTCTCCAGCAAGAGTGGCCCACCCCAGCCCTTGATGACGGCAGCCAGTTTCCACGCCAGGTTGTGCGCTTCCGCCACCCC
>JBIODP010000007.1:0-23195 GCA_044445195.1 Burkholderiales bacterium
AATACGCTGGCCGGCGAGAATATCAGCGCCAATACAGCACTGGCGAATGCGCAACTGGCCGCGCAAACCAGCCTGACGAACCAGCAAGCGCAGGATGCGACGTCGATTGCGAACACGACCGCCGGCAATGCTACCTCGATGCATAACACGGCGACCACTACGGCGGAAAATAAAGCTGTTGCGCAACTCAATGCGACGAACTCGGCCAATATCCAGGCATCGTCCAACGTGGCTGCCGCCGCCAATACTTATCAGAATGCTTTGCTGAACATTGAAAATATGAACATGGGGGCGCAGTCTAAATATGCTGCCGAGTCTGCGGCGTATAACGCCTACGTTCAGCAAGTGCAAACATTATCAGCCGCCAGCGGCGTGCCGGACGTTTCGAACCTGTTGCAATTCAATATGGTCGATCCTGCTACCGGCGTGGTCGACCCAACTGAATCGAGCGGACTGATTACCCTGAGCAATGGCAACTCGGGCAATGCGCCTGCCCGGACGTGATTGCATTGCAACGAGAAACGCTGTATGACGTGATGGAGGATATCGCGCCGCTGCTCGAGCTGCATTATCGGGAGGTGGCCATGCACAAAGAGCGGATTGCGCTTGATCCGGTCTGGGAGCGTTATGCGGCACTGGAAAAACAGGGCTCAATCGCGCTGTTTACCGCGCGTGACGAAGAAAAATTAGTCGGTTACAGCGCATTTTTTGTGCAGAGTCACATCCACTACGAGCGCACGCTGGTGGCGTCGAACGATGTGCTATTTCTGCACCCGGATTATCGGAAGGGGTCGTGCGGCATCAAGCTCATTCGTTTCTCGGAACAGCAATTAAAAGCGCAAGGGGTCGACAAGATCACCTGGCATGTCAAATTTTCAAAGGACTTTCGTCCGATTCTGCATCGTCTTGGCTATGTGGATGAAGAAGTGACGGTCGGTAAGATATTATAGGGGATGACATGGCATTTTCTGCTATTACTGCGGTGGTTGCTGGCGCAACCGATTTTGCAACAGTTGCCACGGCTGTCGCTGAAGTCGGCACTACCTTGTCCGTTGTGGGCGCCGTGACCGGAAATTCCACATTGACGAAGGTGGGCGGCATCATGGGTTTGGCAGGCGGCGCCGGCGCGCTGGCAAGCGGGGCGTTGAGCGGAACATTAAGCGAAGCGGCCGATTTGCCTCCCAGTTTCGATCCCACGACCGGAAATGAAGTCAGCGATGCCGCAAGCCAGGCCGCTAATCTTGCTGTGCCGGCAATCAGCGGAGGAGCTACGCCGGAGTTGGCGCATGGCGCCGATGCGGCAGATGCCGCAAATTTCACAGGCGCAGCCGATCATACGGGATTGAACTCAGGCGCGACGCCATTGGCAGTATCCAGCCCCGATTCCGGCGTATGGTCAAATGCTTCGCTTGCCACTGCTGATAGTGGCGCAGCGCCGGGGATGGCCGGTTCGGCGCCGGATGGAGCGGCAGGCGTATCAGCGCCGAATAGCGGATCGATTGTTGGAACTATTAATGGAACGCCTGCAGGAACGCTTGATGGCACGCTGATGGGTAACCCCGCAGCAGCTGGCGCAACAGGGTTAAGCCCAAGCCTGAATCCAAATCTTAATTTTACGCCGGCACAGGGAGCTGGGGACAGTGCGAATCTTGCCACGCAGGCCAATTTGCCGGCAGTCATGCCGGCCGCCGGGGTCGGCGCGCCTAACCAGACAATTTCAAACGATATTCTCGATACCGGCTCAGCGCAGGGCGGAACGTCATACGGAACTGGCGCCGGGACCAACGGCGCAACAGCCGGCATGGGAAGCGGAAACTGGTTCTCCGGCTTGACGAATTGGGCTGAGGCCAACCCGCATGCGGCGAACGGATTGATGCAACTGGGCGGCGGCATCGCTTCCGGAATGGGCAAAGCATACGAGGCCGACCGAAACTACCAACTCGGCCTCGGGCAGCTTTCGATCAATCGGCAAAAACAGGCCAACGCCAATTCTCAGGTAGCAACAGGCGGTATTATCAACACAGCGCGCAACAGCGCCAACAGGGGTGCATAATCATGCTTGGGAAAACGAATAATCCACTTTTGCAGCAGACCGAGCAAGCCGTCCAGGCCAAGGTTTCTCCGCAAATGCAAAATACGCTTCAGCGCGCCGTTGTCGCCGGTCTGACCGTCATGTATTCGCCGCAGTCGCATCAAATCATGCTTGCACAATTGACCAAGCCCGGCGATCCTGCGCAAAACGTTGCGGAGGGCGTGGCGAAGCTCATCGGCGTGCTGTATAGGCAAAGCCGTAGTACGATGCCGATTCCGATCATGATACCGGCGGCGATGATACTCATGTGCGAAGGACTCGATTTCCTGTCGAAAGCGAATGGCACGCAGATCACGCCGCAGCTCGTGGCGCAATGCACACAGGATGTCGGGCAGTTCATGCTTAAACTTCTCGGCATATCGCAGCAGCAGATGCATCAGGTGGTCGCACACGGCATGAGTCGCGCGCACCAGCGCATGCAGGGCCGGCAGGCTGCGTTGCAGCCGTCCGGCGGCATCATCGATAACGCAATGATACAGGGAGCACAGTAATGAGCCTGGGGATCATCATGGGCGCGATGCAAGGCGCGGGCGAGGCAGGGCAACAGATCGCGCAGCAAAACAATAAGCTGTGGGATACGCAGGCTCTGGCGCAGCAGCAATCCGATCTCGATACGGCAAAACAAGCATCGCTCATCAACCTGCAGAATCAAAATGCGGTAAACATGCTGGCAGAACAGAATGCTGCCAGGGATGCGGATCGCGAACAAGCGGCGCGACGAATTCAGGCAGCGGCGACTCCTGCACTGCAGGCGGCAACCATCGCAAAGGCGCAAGCGGACCCGGAATACGATTGGGTTCCGGCTGACACGGTATTGAATGCCGCCGGCGTGGCGCCGGCCGGTACGAAAACAATTGCGCCTTCCTTGTACGACCTGTCGCCATCCGATTTGCAGCGTTATGCCCCGACGGCGGGAGCGCGCGCCGGAATAATCGCGAATGCGGCACTTGCGACCGGCGACATCGGGGCGCAAGGCGCATTGCAGGAATATATGCAAGATCAGGCAACCCAGCGCGCGGAGGCCTTGCAGCAAGCGCAATTTGGACAATCCGCCATGCTGCAGCAAAATCAGTTCGCGCAAAGCGACAAGGCGCAGGCTGCGCAGATCGCCGCGCAGGCCGCGCTATACGGCAACCGCGGCGGCGCCGGCCAATTAGCGGCAAGAAACGGATACGCGCTATCGTCTTCGGCTCCTGAAATTCCATTTGCTGCGCTGGCATTGCCGATGCCCGCGACGCAAGCGGAACTGGTCACCGGAAGAGTTTATCGGACAGCGCGCGGCGCAGCGGCATGGAACGGCAGCGCATTCACTCCGGTCCAGGGACAGTAATGCCAAATACATTTAGTTTTGAGGATGCGCAAAAGCCGCTGTCGGCGCCGGGCACGTTTAGTTTCGAGGAGGCGCAACATCCAGTCGATCAAGGCTTGATTCCATCCAGCGTCATGTCATCCATATGGGGACAGTTAAGCGATGCGGCGCAAGCCGTTCCGGCTGAGATTAGCCGGCTTGGCGTCACCGCAGGGGAAGCGGGGCGATCTCTGGTTGGGGGATTGCTGAACTTGTCTCCCCATTTTCCCGGAGATGGAATACAGGAGCTTGACCAGGCCAATATCGCAGCGTTCCGGCAAGACGAATTGGACGAACAGAATAATCCAGGTTATCAGGCGCAGACCACGTTAGGTAAAGTGGCGCAGAGCGTCACGCACATGGCGCCGGCAATCGGCGCTGCGTTAATCGCGCCGGAAGTGGCAATACCGGCATTTGCTGCGCAAGGCGCCTGGGATGCGGGCAAGAGCGCGATTGACCAAGGGGATAGCTTGGCCAATGCGCAATTGAAGGCGGGCGGACAGGCGCTGCTCAATTCGGCGGTCGCTGAATTTATTGGCGGCAGCGCTAATTCGCTGCTCTCGAAAATTCCAGTGGTCGGCAAAGTTTTCGTGCCGACAGCGGTGGATACGCTTGGACAGGCAGCCGCGCGAGCGGTGCAGGGCGCAGGCACGATGGCAGTGTTCAAGCCGGCCGGAACCGCCGTCGACTACCTGTCGGATAATCTCACAGGAGAGGGCGACGGCAAGGAATATGATTGGCTGCCCAATGCCGCCGACCTGATGACAGGCGCGTTGATGGCGATGCCGCATGCCGCATTGGAATACGCCGGCAAAAAGTCGTTCCATCAGGAGATAGCCGATGTGATAAACGGCACGTATCTTGATAATAGCGATACGAATGCACAAGCCGTCGCGCGCCTTAATCCGGATTCATACGACCTGAACGCAGTTTATCCGCAAGATGCCGGCAACCTGCCGATGGACGACACCGCTGTTGTGCCGGCGTTATCGGATGCGCTTGTCGACGACAATCGGCAGCCGACTGTGCAACAGCAGGCGGATTGGCAGCAGCGTGCCTCAGCTCTTGAGCAGCAACTTTCCCAACTTCAATTCGCCAAGGATAAATCGATTGCCGCAGCGCAGGGTGATGCGGGACTCCATTCAACCGATGGAATCGGTGAAGCATCAAATGCAAACAATGCTGCTGCAGTTGTTAACCGATACGAACCAGAATCCGTATCCGCGCCGGATGCCGGAATGCCGGACGTGTCGGGTTTGCCGAACCTGCGATCTGCCACGGACATTGCTCAACAAAGCCTGCTGCCGCCGGTAGATGCAGCGAAAGTGGCCATACTCGCCAAACTGCGCGATCAGTCGCCGAATCCTGAAGCGCAAGCCCGGATGCAGGCGCAGATCGATCAAGTGCGTGCCGCGGAAGCACCGCGTGCATCGCGCGTTGTTGAGGATGTCGACGGGAGCGGAGCCGACTCAACCAGAGCATTGTCTCAGAAAATTTTAGATGGCATTTCGCCGAGACAAGGCGATTTTTCGGTAGTTGATCCGTCTACCCTTGAGCGCGGAAATTCTGGAAAAGCAAGTGATGACATTACGAGAGACAATGCTCGCATTATTCAGTGGCTTGGGAAAAAATTGGGTACCAATGTGCACTTTTTCCGGCAAGACCCGAGGATTGAGCGTATCGATGGGGTTGTCAACCCGTATCATAAAAATGAACTTTTCGTCAATGTAGCAGCGGGAGATGTCGGTTGGCAATATGTGGTCGGGCATGAATTTTTACACCAGATGCCTGATGATTTGAAGAATGCGTTTATCGGTTCGATTAAACAAGATGTGACTGCGGAAAATTATCTCAAGGCCAGACGCTACGTCAATCAGCCATGGTTGTCAGAGAATAGTCAATGGGAGGAAATTGCGGCCGACCTGATGGGAAACCGGTTCGGCGAAGCTCAATTTTGGGATCGTGTTCTTGCCCGTATCGACGAACCTTCGCTGATGCAAAAACTGGTTGATTACCTCCATAAATTTCTCGCCAAGCTTGGCGCGGCCGGCAAGTTGCCGTTCCGGACGGATCGGTATGCAGGAAATCTGGAGCGGGTGCGCAATGAGGCGGTGCGGGTGCTGCAAGAGCATATTGCCCGGCGATCAGCGACCGAGCCTTTGCCTGAAACAGTTAGCAACGATCATGAGCCACATTTGTGGGCGCGCAAGCGCCACGAAATTCCTATCGACGCCAACTTGAATGCCGAGGACTTTACCACAGAGTCTGACAGGCCACTCGGCAACCATTTGCCGGACGTAATCATTGCTCATCGCGGTAACGTTGAATCGCTGCCAGTTTACGCAAAGAAAAAAATAAATCTAACGGACTCCAGGGAGGAGTTCATCGAACCCCGGTTTTTGAATAAAATGGTCGAATCGATTCGCGGTATTGTCGAAGGAGAAGATGCCATCATCCAGCCTGTCATAACGCGCGAAAAGAGACAATTTACTCCCCATCTCATCGCTGCTGAGCTGGCGGGGCAGATGGACTTGGAGAGAGGCCGCGATATTGTCCCGAACGCAATGTCGGACAGTCTCAGTAAAACCGAATTGAACGGGCTGGATCGGGTATTCAATCGCCCCATGTTCAAGGGAAAGGTTAAGCCGGGGCGCAACTACTTTCTGGTCGACGAGCAACTGAACGACGGCGGCGCATTTGCCGCGCTGTCCTTGTATATCGAAGAGGGCGGCGGGCACGTTATCGGCGCTCTCGCGTTGACTGGACGAGAATATAAATCGAGACTTGAATTGACCGATGCAACGCTGACCGATTTGCGGCAGCGTCATGGCGAAATCGAAGACCAGTTTAGTGCCAAAACAGGTTTGTCATTCGATGAACTTACTGAAGCAGAAGCGCGTATTCTCGCTAATTCTCGACCGCAGGGCGCCGTCAAAAAACGAATTACCGAGCCAATGCCGGCGAGAATGTCGACGGTTAACGTGGCTACACAACGCAGTATACTTCCTGTCCAGGGAACCGATCAGGAGGCTAGTAGCCAGGTATTGTCCGCGCCCGGGCATACTATCGGCAGAAAACGCAGCGGTCGACCTGTGCCTTCGACCGAAGAGGAGGCGAGAGTCAGACGCACACTTGATCCGGCGCATTTCGTTTTCCGCGGAGATGCGCGGCATCCTCGCGTAGTTTTCAAGTTTGGATTCCGTACCTTTGGCGCTAGCACCGACATCATGGTGCATCTTACAACCAATGACATAAGCGATTTTATTGCAACTTCAAAATCGCCGAATGTGGCACATGAATATGCGACTAATTTTATTGATGGGGGGTATGTTTATATGGTGCGAGGACAGTTAAAGGGGATCGATGTAAACAAGGTGACGCGCAAGCTTAGTCCCTATCCTAGCGAACGTGAAATCGCAATGCCGGGAGGCATACTCCCTTCAGATATAATGGGTGCGCGGCGGGTAGATTCCTATGGCAGATTCGTCGGGCCGTTTATCAAAAACCCGGCATTTATTCCAGGATAGCTTTCATCCCGGAGTAAATACCTGCTTTCGCTTTTGCGGAAGCATCGCAGCTAATATCAGGAGTTTGACAAAAATGCATAGCAATATTTCAAAACATAATTCGAAGCATGTAATTACGGAAGATGTGATTCAAGCTGCCCGCGAAAATGCAAATGGTTGGGTATATAAAATAGAAGGATCTTTCGGTCCGACTGAGGATGTTCCGCCGGAGGCCGTGGTGGGCGCTTGGGAGGTTGATGCAAACGGTAAGCCAACCGGTGAATTTTTTCCCAACCCGAATTATCGGCATGGCGCTTCAACGGTAAAATAACTTTTTAGAACAGTCTTTGAATTCTTGCCTGACAGACAACGGAGAATAGCGATGATTATGAATTATGCCAGGAAACAATATTTACGCATTGCCGTTTTTGCAGCACTTGGCGCGGCATCCGGGGTAGTGTGCGCGCAAAGTGCCGAGTATCGTCAGGGCTACGAACAGGGTTACCGCGACGGCACGGAAGCGCAAAACCATATGGATCACCGTGAGGATCACCGCGATGGGGCGGCTGGAAGAATTATTATCGAGGAAGCTAAATACGGTGCTCGCGACGGCGGCTTTTGCGATCCGAGCGAGGCACTGCGGCAAGTAATCGGCTGGCGCCGGCACATCGATATCAAAGCCAGCAACGAATTGTGCGGCGATCCGGCGCCACACCGGCCAAAACATCTGGAAATTCGGTATCGTTGCGGCGATAGGTCGTCGGCGCACGTGGAAACTCCTGAAAGCGGCGTGCTTTCGATAAGCTGCCGGGATTGAGGGTGCGCATCGTTTCATCGGCATGACGGAAAATGGCAAGCGGACACTGCAATGCAGCAAGAAAAATCAATGAATCTGGCGATTGTTACCGGCGGCTCCAGGGGCTTGGGGAAGGCCTTGGTCGACAGGTATATGGCGGGCGATTGGAGCGTGCTGGAGTTTTCGCGTAGCGGGACCGGCCTGCATCACGTGCCAGTCGATCTGGCTGATTTGAGTGCTTCGTTCGGCGTGCTGAACAAGCAGTTTCAAATACTCGCCAAAACTGCTTGGGAAAAAGTGGTGTTCATCAACAACGCCGGCATCTTGGCGCCGATTGCCCCGGTACATGCGCTGACAGATGCGCAAATCGAGCAAAACATTGCAGTCAACCTAGTGTCGTGCATACGCATTGTCTCAGCTTTCGTGCGTTCTTTTCAGGATTCGGAATGCCGTGTCACGATTACCAATATTTCGTCGGGCGCCGCGTTAAAGGGTTATGCAGGGTGGCCGCTATATTGCGCGGCAAAGGCTGGAATGGAAAATTATATGCTTGCGTTGGCAGCGGAGCAAAATACATCTGCCAACCCGATGACCTGCATTAATATCGAACCGGGTGTAATCGATACCGGCATGCAGGAGGAAATTCGTCAAACAGATCCAGCGAATTTCCCGGATGTCGCGCATTTCATCGAGTTGAAAAAATCCGGTCACCTGCGCTCGCCGAAAGCCGTGGCGCAAGCCATCATGCATATAATCGATAGCAATCCCGACAATGGCGGACGCTACCGTATTGCGGATCATGCCTTGACCGCCGATATGATGGGGCAGAGTCAAGCCACGTAAAACAACACAGTGAAATAATGGCAGGCACTGCCTCCTAGAACGAACAGATGCCATACGCCATGGCCGTGCCGAAGACGTTTATCCAGCGCATAGAACACGATGCCGACCGTATAGATCAGTCCGCCCGCTGCCAGCAGCGCGAACCCTCTCCGGCCCAGCGCCGATGTCAAGGGCGCTACGGCGACTAACGCCAGCCAGCCCATCATGACATAAATCACCAATGAGACGATGCGCGCGCCTTTGGCAATCCAGATTTCTTGCAGTATGCCAAGCAATGCCAGACCCCATACCGCACCGAATAACGGCCAGCCCCAGGCTCCCCGCAGCGATACCAATGTAAACGGCGTATAGCTACCCGCTATTAAAAGGTAGATCGCGCAATGGTCGAATTTTCGCAGCACATTTTTGGCTGCTCCCTGTGTGCTGTGGTACAACACAGACGCCACGTACAGGGTCAGCAACATCGCGCCATAGATGCTGAAGCTGATAATTTTCCAAGGGTCGCCCAAGCGTGCGGCAAGCACGATCAGCAGTACCGCTCCGATCATCGCCAAAATAACGCCGATCAGATGGCTGATGCTATTGAATTTTTCACCGTAGACCATTGCAATACCGTAGCACATTGAAGTGCCGACGATTCCATTGGGCCGCAACGTGATGTTGACAGCCTCTTGTTTCGATTATACCTTGCGATGCCGGGAAAAAATGTCGGTTGGATGATATTCGATTCATATGTCGTCACTATTCAGCCGTACTGGCCACTGCGGCTGAATAGTGACTATATGCCAATGCTAACCTGCAATCAGGTTAACGCTCTTTGACCTATATCAAAGCATAAAAAGTCTCCATAGTGTCAAAATACAGCAAAGCCAACTGCAGAGAAAAAGCACTATTCCCTTTCTATGAATCACCGTCATTCCAGCGAAGGCGGCAATACCCGCTGGCTTGCCAAAGTTGGCACCGCCATGCGATATCACCAAGGGATGATATTTACGGTTCAATGGATCGTGGTTGTTTTTTATTTGTTGTTGTTGGTCATTCCCGCTTTCATGCCGCTTCCACCGGAGGATGCGCATTACTACAATAACCTGCGCTTATTCGCCCAGTTTCTGTTTTGGGGGGTATGGTGGCCTTTTGTAATCCTGAGCATCATGCTGTTCGGTCGTTTATGGTGCGGCGTATTTTGCCCCGAAGGTGCGCTGACCGAATTCGCCAGCCGGTGCGGGCTGGCTCGCGCGGTTCCGCGCTGGATGCGTTGGAGCGGCTGGCCGCTCACTGTATTTACGTATTCGACGGTCTATGCACAATTGATTGGGGCCTATGCATATCCAAACGCGACACTCCTGCTGCTGGGCGGTTCGACGGCGGCTGCGATAACAGTCGGCTTTCTCTATGGAAAAGAAAAACGTGTCTGGTGCCGCTATTTGTGTCTGGGCAACGGGGTGTTTTCGCTTCTCGCAAGAATCGCCCCCATCCATTTTCGGGTCAGCGAAGAGGCATGGAAGCGCGATACGATCCGTCAGCCAATGGTAAATTGTGCGCCATTAATCGATATCCGCCACATGAAAAGCGCATCGGCGTGCCATGCTTGCGGGCGCTGCAGCGATTTCAAAGGCGCAGTCAGTCTCGCCGGACGTTCGCCCGCCAGCGAAATTCTTAACAGTAACAACCGTGATGTCAAGGTGGAAGACGCGTTGATGCTTATTTTCGGCGCCATTGGCATTGCCACGGCGGCGCTTCAATGGTCAACGAACTCCCGCTTCATTCAGATCAGATCTGCGATAACCACATGGCTCGTCAGTCATCATTCATTTTTATTGCTGCAAGACGATGCGCCATGGTGGCTGTTAAAGCATTATCCGGATGCGCATGATGCATTCACCTGGCTGGATGGCCTTTGTATTCTGATATTCATCCTGGGGGGAGGTTTTGCGCTAGGCTTTGCCGTGTTGGTTGCCGTTTGGGCGGCGGCTCGCCTGGCAGACGATTCCGCATTGTCTTGGCAACGCCTGACGCTTTCCCTGGTGCCGATTGCCGGCATTGGAATTTTTCTTGGACTGTCGATGATGACTTTTTCGGATCTGAAGGCAGAAAGAATTTTGCTTGAATGGGTTCCGGCCACCCGGATAATTTTTCTGCTGACAGGCAGCGGATTTTCTGCTTACCTCGGCTGGAAATTGATTGTCAACCGCCTTTCGGCGCGTCATCTGTTTGCGTTCTCCGTCAGCCTGTTACCGATTGTCTTGATAAATGCGATATGGATAACGACGTTTTTTTCCTGAATAGTTACCCTGAAAGAAATCAAGGGTTGACTGCGTATCCTGAAATAGCCGTATAGTTCGGCGCCTAGTCCTAGTTAATGTCTGCTTCCGTTACGCCTTGAGGCAACATATTGGGCACGTAGGCAATTCCGGAAAATGCTCGCATATGTCCCCTGGCGCGCACTATCAGGCTATCTTGTCGAAGTGTAAAGTGGGTATGATCGGCATGCCTGGCTTTTGCGGCGCTGGAATACGTGTCGAAATAGGTTCCCATTAAATGGCGCAAATCCGGGACGGTAGGGCCTTTCCAGGCGATGGCGAATACGGCTCCGGTCAACGTTGCGTATTCGCGGACCGTGACGCCGGCTGGGGTACCCATTTCATGCACGGTGTAGTGAGCGGTTTTTCTGGCCATGGGCAATGTTGCCTTCAGGTGCATGCGATCGGTTTGAACGGATGACACGTCGCCACCTAGCACTGCAAACGCGGCAGAGGGAGCGGCGAATTCAATAAGTGCAATAAGTGCAATCTGCAGCATGGATATTCTCAGTTTCATATTTCCCTTCCTTTTCAGCATGATTGGCGGTCATTTCAATATCGAAAGCGTAGCATGCTTTGCCTTTTAATTGCCGCACACGGCTGAATAGTTGCGATGAGCCTTAAAAAAGGGCTGCTGTTCGGCGTTTTGCGCGATCTTTTTTCTGTGACACTGTTTCATATGAATAGCTTAGTCATTGCACGATATTGCGAGGTTCCATGTTTTATATGACCGTATTAGGGTTGGGTTTGGCGGTCGCTGCCATTTTTTACGGGCAACTTTTGGAAGGGGCATCTCTATGGGCGTTGGCGCAGCCGGGGGCTTTCCTGATTGTATTCGGCGGCACGCTCGGGGCAGTGGTCGCGCAAAGTTCGCCGAAGGATTTTTTGGCAGGATTGCGGCTCTTGCAATGGCTGTCGGACCCACCGGTTTCAGAGCGCGAGCACTATATTAAGGAAATCGTTGGCTGGTCAAGAATCGCGTACCGCGATGGCGCGCTCAAACTGGATGGCCTGGCCGAGGCGATTAAAGATCCGCTGCTTAAAAACGGCGTAGAAATGATTGTCGATAACTACGATCCTGAATATATTCGAGAAACCCTGATGACGGATGTGCGCATTCGCGATGCACGGCTGAAACATGCGGCCAGGATGTGGGAGTCGGCTGGCGCGTACGCGCCTACCGTCGGTATCCTGGGTTCAGTAGTTGGTTTGTTGCAAGTCATGAACGGGTTGGGCGATGTTTCCAGGCTGGGAGCAGGCATTGCCGCAGCTTTTGTGGCGACGATTTACGGCCTGGCGTTGGCGAACCTGGTTTTTCTACCCTTGGCCGCCAAGTTGCGCGCCATTATCTTCGAGTTGACCTTGCGCGATGAATTGCGGATTGAAGGTTTGACCATGATTGCGCAAAATAAGCAACCTAGGCTAGTGGAACGTACGTTGGTGGCGGCAGGCGAGAAGGCTGATAATGTCGTCAAAATCCGGCTGGTTGCGTGATGCGAGATTTCATTTCCTTTCAACGCGATACTGAACATAGCGATGCAACGGGCAACAATCGCTGGATGATATCGTATGCCGATTTCATGACTTTATTGTTTGTCTTGTTTCTGGTGCTTTACGCAAAATTGCCCAAGCTAGTCGAAACTGGCGTTCCGGTGACACAAGCGCTGCATGCGCCGCTGATTCCTGGCATCAGGCCGCACCATGGCCCATTGCCGATACAGCCTAAACCTGTTGTTCCGCCGGCAATCGATAAACAGCAAGTCTTGCTGCAAGAGTTGGCGCGAACTTTTGCCGACCTGATGCAAGCCGGAGATGTTACGCTGGTTACGCGGAAGGATGGCATTTTGCTGGAAATTAAGGATACTGCGTTATTTGCAAGCGGTACCGCACAACCTGCGGGACGGGCTAGCGATATCGTCGCAAAAATTTCCGCAGTTCTCTCTAGCAAGACCAATCAAGTGGTGGTGGAAGGGCATACCGACAGTGTGCCGATTCAAACAGTGCAATTCCCTTCCAATTGGGAATTGTCTTCTGCGCGTGCCGCCTCAGTAGTGCGTGCTTTGCAAGAGCATGGAATCAGCCCGATTCGGCTGACTGCTTCCGGATTGGCCGAAACCAAACCGAAAAGTTCAAACGAAACCGCACTGGGAAGAAGTGAAAATCGCCGGGTCAGTTTGCTGGTCTTGAATAATTAAAATTTGAAAAAAAGTATGCAAGATATACAGATATACTGGACAAATAAAATGAATTGGTATATCTTAATCATGCAATATAAAAATAATCAAAAATAACTTGCCTTGTTAATAGTTGAGTCGATTCAAATGCTGAGGACACCACGCAGATAGCATGGGCGATCGGCGAATCGCCTCAAGTATTGGTGATAAATATAGTTTAAGCTCACTTCGGTGAGCTTTTTGCTTTTATGGGTATCTTGCAGGTATTTTGCGATTTTTCACTTGTTTGTTTTACAAGTTTACGCATTCCGACTTATCCGCTACCTATCCAGCTGGGTTAGGTAATCGCCTGCATAATCAAGCTAAGCTCGTCTTTAACTTCTTCCATCAACGCGGCGCTTTTTTCTTGGTCCAACTCGAGTGCTGCCAGAGTATTGGGTATGACGTTCCAGTCCATTTGTTCGTCTGACCCTGAATAAAACTTGCTGTCCAGGAAATTGGCAGCGGCAATTATATCGGTCAGGTTGGGTGGGCCCCGGTGGGTATAATTGACATCGGCGCCATCGAGGACGGCGGTACTTATTTCCTCAGGCACTTCCCAACTTTCCAGAATCGCAGCGCCAATATTGGCATGCCATTGGTCTACCACCTCCCACAATACAGCCTCATTGCTGAACAGTTCCGCATAATTTTGCGCGCGATTGAGAATATAAAATTTGCCGATGTTGAGTAGCAAACCAGCCATCATCGCCATATTCGGGTTGACTTTAGTCAGTTTTTTTGCAATTACGTAAGATAGTGCAGAAACGCTGATGCAACGTTTCCATAGTCCATCGATCAATGTGGGCGCCTCGGATGACGATTTGCTTTGTATCATTTGCTTCATACCCACCGACATGGCGATATTGCGCACCATGCCTAGCCCCAGACGCATGGTCGCTTTGCGCAAGTCTATGATCGGGGTGCCGGTTTGATTGTAGGCGGCGGAATTGCACAAGCGCAAGATATGGGCGGAAAGTACCGGTTCGGCGCCGACGATGAGCGCTATTTTATCGAGAGGAATATCCGGTGCATTGAGCGCATGCCGTATTTTCATCGTGGCATTGAGGGAAGTCGGGAAAACCAGTTCATTGGTCGACAATTCTGCGCTCAACGCTTCAATAAATTCAAATTCTTTGGATGTGGAGGTCGTCATTGAACTAGGTTGAATAAACACAATTAAACATATCGAATCATCCCAAAGTGCGTTTTTCGCATGGTCTGCATGTTGATAATATCTGAATACGCAAAGCGATGCGCGACGTTATTTATTCCTGATTTAATGCTTTATATTAACGCGAAATGAGGGTTATGGGTAAAACTGACGCTTATGATGCCGCGCACCACATTTGGACTTCACCTGGTTCTATTTGATCGGCATAGTGGTTAACATTATCCCACTTCGGGCTTGTTTGATATTAGCCGCACGCTTTTTTATATTATTTGATCCATATCAATAATAAAACACTGCTTTCCAGTCAATGTGACGAACTGAAAATATAAATTATTCGGGAATGTCTGTCGCAGATGCCGACTGTGTTTTCCATGGTGTGGCGGATAAGTTTGCTGCGTTTCAATTTATGGGTTTGAATGATGGGAATGCTGGGGAGTAAGGTTGATGTTTCGATCGCCTAACCATATCTTGCGGCCGAGCAGGTCGGTGGGAGCGGTGCTCTTGCTGTCATTCGTGATGATCGTGGTGACAGTATTGGTGACCGTGACTGTGCTTCTGGATATGCGTCAGCGCGAACTGGTCCATGCCAAAGGCGAAATTGTCAGTTTGAACCGAATTTTATCCGACCAGACGACGCGCACCTTCGACGGAATCGCTTTGACCATGCGAGGCATTCGCGAGCGCTTATCCGATAACGTCGGCCGAAGCTTCGATCTTGACAGCATACCCATTCACTTTCTGCTGCAGGCGCGCATCATCGGTTTGCCACAGGTGAAATCGGTTTTTTTGGTCGATCGTGTGGGGAAAGCCGTCAATTCGTCGCACCCGGATTTTATTTATCCCGCACAGGTTGCCGACAGGGATTTTTTCCTTCACTTCGTCAATGACGAAAGCGACGATCTCTTCATCAGCCGGCCGGAGAAGGTGGGAATCGACGACCAGCGGACGTATTTTGTGAGTGCGCGCCTGCTTGACTCTGCAGGTAAATTTCGAGGAGTGCTGGTAGCTGAAGTCCGCATCGACTATTTTGAGTCCCTGTACGATAGTATTGGGCCGGATTTAGCGGGCCGCATCCTGCTCCTTAATCGCGACGGTGTGTTGATGGCCGGTCGGCCGCATGACAAGGAGCTTTTTGGCAAGACTGTCGGGAACCCGGCTTCGCTGGCGAAATTACGCGCAGAACCTTTAGATGGCGTGGTGGTGGGCAGCGAGGAGTCGACAGAAGGAAGGCGTTTTGTCGCTTACCGCCAGGTAGCAAAATACCCGTTGGTGATCAGCACGGCGGTCAATGAAGATGAGGCGCTGGCATCGTGGATGCATGTCGTGCGTTTGATCGTTGCCGCGATTTCCGGGATTCTTCTGATGGTGTTGACGACGACCTTTCTGATCGTGAGAAATCTCTCGCGGAAAGACTTGTTGGAGGAGGCATTAAAGGAAGGCGACGAACAAATTCGGCATATGGTGCAATCGGTCACGGATGCCATCGTTACCGTGGATTCGGTAAAGCGCATTGTTCTGTTCAATAGCGCTGCGGAGAAAATGTTCGGCGTTCGAGCCGATCAGGCAATAGGCCGCAGCATGGAAGAATTGCTGTCTCGTTGCCTGACTCAATCGCAATTGCTGAATCTCTTAAGCTATCTGGAGCAGAGCCGGCGATCGCCTGTCGGTCCGGTTCTTACCGGCATTATCGAATTGCTGCGCAACGGACAAGGGTTTCCAGCCGAATTGACTTTATCGACGACCATGTTTTGCGGTGAAATTTTGCTTACCGCCGTATTCCGTGATTTGACCGAACGCATGCGTGCCGAGCATGAATTATTCGAGACCAATCGGCAACTTCAGGAATTATCCGCTTCCCTGCAACTTGTTCGCGAGGAAGAGCGGACGCGGATCTCCCGAGAGTTGCATGACGAGCTTGGCCAGTTGCTCACCGGTATTCGGATGGAGGTGTCATGGCTAGGCGGGCGTTTGTCGGCCGAACAGCAGGGGTTGGTGAACAAGGTCGCATCGATCAAAGGGCAAATCGACCAGACCATCGCATCGGTGCGCCGTATTTCATCGGAACTGCGGCCGCTAGTGCTGGATGACCTCGGGTTCGCTGCTGCGGCCGGTTGGTATGTCGATCAATTCTCGGCTCGCACCGGCGTCATGGTGACCCTGGTTATTTCTGCCGACGATCCGGAGCAGGGCGGCGTCGTGGCGACTGCCCTGTTTCGCATACTGCAAGAGTCGTTGACCAATGTCGCCCGGCATGCGATGGCAATGACGGTTGAAGTCCAGCTGCGTTTTGGCGGTGGCGAATGGACGCTATCCATTAAAGATAACGGCGTCGGATTTGTGCAGGGCGCCGGCAGGCGGGGAGGTATCGGCCTGGTGGGGATGCGTGAGCGCATTCAGATGCTGGGTGGGCGTTTTTGCGTGACGACGGCCCCCGGTGAAGGCACGTTGATCGAGGTCGTTATTCGGGCGGAAAAGTATATACGGGAAACTAGTGATGAAAAAATGTAAAGTGTTGCTGGCGGACGATCACGCCATCATTCGAGGCGGCGTGAAACAAATCCTGGCTGATACGGAAGATCTCGTCGTCGCAGGAGAAGCGGTCGATGGGGTGGAGGTCATGCAGCAGGTGCGCGCGAAGGATTGGGATGTGCTTGTCCTCGATATTTCCATGCCAGGGCGTAACGGGTTGGAACTGATCAGAATGATCAAGGATGAAAAACCAAGGCTTCCGATTTTGGTCCTCAGCATGCATCATGAAGAGCAATACGCTGTCCGTGCGCTTCAAGCCGGCGCGTCCGGCTATTTGACCAAAGAGACCGATGGCGACCTCCTAATAGCTGCCATCAGGCGGGTGGCCGGCGGCGGCGTTCATATCAGCGACAAAGTCGCGGAATTGATGGTGCATGGCATTCGGCCTGCCAACGAGGTTTTGCCCCATAGCCTGCTGTCGGACCGGGAGTACCAGGTTTTCAATATGCTGGTCACAGGGCAAGGATTGACGAACATCGCCGAAGAATTGTGCTTGAGCGTCAAGACCGTCAGCACCCATAAAACCCGTATTCTGCAAAAAATGAACCTGACGAACTTTACCGAGCTCATTCATTACGCCATTTCCCACCAGTTGGCTGAAACTGCCGAGTTCTGACGTCCGATCGCAGGAGAAAATTAATTCTTTGACGGTGTCATTGCATTCACCGGTTGAATCCGCAAGCCAATTGAGACACCAAAATGTCTCATTGCGGCGACTCGTTATGCCGATACGATGCAATCTATGCGTGCTTGGCGAGACGTTGCGCAACAAGCGCGTTTAATGACACGCCGGCCTGCGCGGCCTCAATGACAAGCGCGCGATGAACGCGTCTGTCGATCCGCACGTTAAAGCTGCCGCTGTACTCGCGGCGAGCCGGCGCGACCGGAACGATTTCCCCGCGTTTTTCGTAGCTCTCGCGCACGCCGGCCCAGGCTTCGGCCAGTTCGTTCAGTGCTTCCTCCGGCGTGGCCGCGAAAGCAGACACGCTCGGCAATTCGACAAAGTGCGCCAGATAGTCACCTTCGTCGTCCTGATACATATTGATGGTAAAACCGTCGAATCGGTCAGTCGTCGCCATTTTCGTCCTCACTCTCAAATTGCGTAATGAATTGCTCGACCTGATAGCCCTTGGCATTGCCGTCACGGCCCTCTTGAATCGACAGGCGATGCCCGGTAGGCGAGTACCAGATTTGATGACTGCCGCGCTGGTGGTCGAACGTCCAGCTTGCGCCGCGCAACAGCTGTTGGAAGTCTTGAAACGACAGTCCTTTTGGGTTGTTCAAGGCTTTGGCAATGCGTTTTTCGCACTTCGTCATTGCGTAACTATAGGCAGTTACAAAAAGCAAGTCAACACTTTTATGCTCCCTTGGATTTTGCAATTCAAAAGGCCGAAAGAGATCAGCCGCCGGGCTACCACCGGCATTTCCTATGGAGTGGAAAACGAGTAGGTTCACCTATCGAATTAGGTAGATTGGGCAGTAAAGCGCAACGCCTGCGCTGGCAAAAAAACGTTGGGCTTTGCAGCCCAGCCTACCCTACCCGGCTGAGCGGGAAACGAGCAGGCATATTGCTGATTTGATCGGTGTGATTTGGGGCGCGATCGGCAATCGCAGAGAGGCGCTGCGCTTTTCCGACCTCCGGCTGCAGTAATCGCCTTGCATCCATTTTTTGAGCGCGCTGCAATTCGGAATGCAGCGTAAGCCGGCGCGCCGGAACGACGCCGTAGTTTCAGCCGGCAACCCTTAAAAATTACCTGTGGTAAAATTATCCGGTAATATAACACTTCAGGTCACAGCCCTTCCTCGCAACTTGATGTGCGATCCGCTAACCGGTCAGGCCGTGTCGCGGAAGGTTAAATAACCCGCTAATCTCGCGAAACGCGAAGAAAGGTGAGCAGTATGAGCATGATGCAGCAATCCCTCTCCAACTCCTATCTGTTTGGAGGCAACGCACCGTACGTTGAAGAATTGTACGAAGCGTATCTGAATAATCCCGGTTCCATCCCTGAAAACTGGCGCTCCTACTTCGATGCGATGCAGCACGTTCCTGCGGTCGATGGTTCGTCCAAGCCGGATGTCGCGCATGCGCCGGTTGTCGCCTCTTTTGCAGAGCGCGCCAAACAAGGGCCGATTCGCACGGTGTCGGCATCGTCCGATGCCGAAATGGGCCGGAAAAGAGTTGCCGTCACGCAGCTCATCGCCGGTTACCGTTTTTTGGGAACACGCTGGGCAAATCTCGATCCGCTGCAACGTCAGGAACGGCCGAATATCCCTGAGCTGGAAGCCGGTTCTTACGGTTTCACCGATGCCGATATGGATATCGTATTCAATATCAGCAATACGTATTTCGGCGCTGAAACTGCCAGCTTGCGCGACTTGATCAACGCGTTGCGCGATACCTATTGCCGTTCTATCGGCGTCGAATTCATGTATATCAGCGATCCGGCCGAAAAGCGCTGGATTCAGAAAAGGCTGGAATCGTCTCACTCGGCGCCGAATTTTTCATCCGAGAAGAAAAAATATATTCTTGAGCGTTTGACTGCAGCCGAAGGACTTGAGCGTTATTTGCATACCAAATATGTTGGGCAAAAACGTTTCTCGCTTGAAGGCAGCGAAAGCTTTATTGCCTCGCTCGATGAAGCTATCCAGCGTGCCGGCGAACAAGGCGTGCAGGAAATCGTTATCGGCATGGCGCATCGCGGCCGTCTTAATGTATTGGTGAATATACTCGGCAAGACGCCGCAGGAATTGTTTTCCGAATTTGAAGGCAAGCATGCGGATGACCTGCCTTCCGGCGACGTCAAATACCATCAGGGCTTCTCATCCGATATCACGACTCCCGGCGGTCCGGTCCACTTGTCGCTGGCATTCAATCCGTCGCACCTGGAAATCGTCAATCCAGTGGTCGAGGGGTCGGTCAAGGCGCGCATGGAACGCCGCGGCGATAAGGACGGCACGCAGGTAATGCCGATTCTGGTGCATGGCGATGCCGCGTTCGCGGGTCAGGGTGTGGTGATGGAGACGCTTAACCTTGCGCTGACACGCGGTTATGGCACCGGCGGCACAGTTCACATCATCATCAATAATCAAATCGGCTTTACCACTTCCGACCCGCGCGATTCGCGCTCGACGCTGTATTGTTCGGACGTCGTCAAGATGATTGAAGCCCCGGTATTGCACGTTAATGGCGATGATCCTGAAGCAGTTGTATTTGCCACGCAGATTGCGCTCGACTACCGGGTGGAATTCAAGAAGGATGTCGTGGTCGATATCATTTGCTACCGGAAATTGGGCCATAATGAGCAAGATACGCCGGCGCTGACGCAACCGCTGATGTACAAGAAAATCGGACAGCATCCCGGTACGCGCAAGCTATACGCAGACAAGCTCTCCGCTCAGGGACTGATTCCGGCGGACGGCGGCGATGTCATGTCCAAGACTTTCCGCGATGCCCTGGATGCCGGCAAGAATACGCTTGATCCGGTCATTTCCAATTTCAAGAGCAAGTATGCAGTCGACTGGCTGCCCTTCTTGAATCGTAAATGGACCGACGCCGCCGATACCGCAGTGCCGTTGGCGGAACTGAAACGCCTGGCTGCGCGCATTACCACGATTCCCGAAAATTTCAAGGTGCATGCGTTGGTTGAAAAAGTGCTCGCCGATCGCGCTGCGATGGGGTTGGGCAACCTCAACCTCGATTGGGGCATGGGCGAGCATCTGGCTTATGCGTCGCTGGTGGCGTCGGGCTATGCAATACGCCTTACCGGTCAGGATGCAGGCCGTGGCACCTTCGTGCATCGGCATGCCGTATTGCACGACCAGAAACGCGAGCGTTGGGATGCCGGCACTTATATTCCGCTGCAAAACGTGTCGGACAAACAGTCGCCGTTTGCGGTCATCGATTCCGTCTTGTCGGAAGAGGCGGTGCTCGGATTCGAGTACGGCTATTCTTCTGCCGAACCCAATACGCTTACCATATGGGAAGCCCAGTTCGGCGATTTTGCCAATGGCGCGCAAGTGGTAATCGATCAATTCATCAGTTCCGGAGAGGTCAAGTGGGGGCGCGCTTCCGGGTTGGTGATGATGCTGCCGCATGGCTACGAAGGGCAAGGGCCGGAGCATTCGTCGGCTCGGCTTGAGCGCTTCCTGCAACTATGCGCGGATAACAACATGCAGGTTGTGCAGCCGACTTCCGCCGCCCAGATATTCCACCTGCTGCGGCGTCAAATGATCCGCTTGTTCCGCAAGCCGCTGGTGATCATGACGCCGAAGTCGCTGTTGCGCAACAAGGATGCCGGATCGCCTTTGCAGGACCTGGCGAAGGGTTCGTTCCAGACCGTCATCGGCGAAGTCGACGAAAAGCTCGATGCGAAGAAGGTTAAGCGCGTGATCGCTTGCTCGGGCAAAGTGTATTACGACCTGGTCAATGCCCGCAAGGAACGTGCGCAAGTCGATACCGCCATCATCAGGATCGAGCAACTGTATCCATTCCCGCACAAAGCGTTTGCTGCCGAGTTGAAGAAATTTCCGCATCTCGGCGAACTGGTATGGGCGCAGGATGAGCCGCAAAATCAGGGCGCGTGGCTCCAAATCCAGCACAATATTTTTGAGAATCTGGAAGATGGCCAGAAGCTTTCCTATGCTGGAAGGCCGGCGAGCGCATCGCCTGCGGTCGGTTATTACGACAAGCATTACGCACAGCAAAAGGCACTGATCGACACCGCTTTTTCCAAGCTTAAGGGTTTTGTCCTCACTAAATGATTTGAGAGGGCATGCCGATAGTCTGCATGCCGTTCGATCAACGCGATACGGAGAGTTTTACATGGCAATAATTGAAGTCAAAGTTCCGCAATTGTCGGAATCTGTCGCAGAAGCGACGCTGCTGCAGTGGCACAAAAAAGTGGGCGAAGCAGTTGCGCGGGATGAAAATTTGATTGATGTCGAGACCGACAAGGTGGTGCTTGAGTTACCCGCCCCCGATGGCGGAGTGATTACAGAAATCGTCAAGCCTGACGGCAGTACCGTGGTGGCCGGAGAGGTCATTGCATTAATCGACACCGACGCATCGGTCAAAGCGGGCCCGGTAGCGGCATCGGCATTGCCGACTTCTGTTGCGGCACCGAGCCCGCGCGAGCAGGTTGCGGCTGCGCCGGCTTCCAAAACATCGACAGGCATCGCGATGCCTGCGGCCGCCAAGATATTGGCTGACAACAATTTGGCGGTCGCGCAGGTTGCGGGAACCGGCAAGGACGGGCGCGTGACCAAGGGAGATGTACTCAATGCGCTGGATGCCGGCAAGGCGGCGCCGGCCACAACGCCGACTGCATCACCGGCTTCGGCCGTTGCAGTCAAACCGGCGCTTCAGCAAGTGGCCGTGCCGACGAGCCTGGACCTGGGCGACCGCCCGGAACAGCGGGTGCCGATGAGCCGCTTGCGGGCGCGGATTGCCGAGCGCCTGTTGCAGTCGCAATCGACCGCCGCGATCTTGACCACCTTCAATGAAGTCAACATGCAGCCGGTAATGGACTTGCGCGCCAAGTTCAAAGACAAATTCGAAAAGGAGCATGGCGTTAAACTCGGCTTCATGTCGTTCTTCGTCAAGGCTGCGGTTGCCGCATTGAAAAAGTATCCGATCATTAATGCTTCGGTTGACGGCAATGATATTGTCTATCACGGTTATTTCGACATTGGCATTGCAGTTGGGTCGCCGCGCGGTCTGGTGGTTCCGATTTTGCGTAATGCAGACCAAATGTCGATTGCTGAAATCGAAAAGAAAATCGGCGAATTCGGCGCCAAGGCGAAAGACGGAAAATTGACGCTGGACGACCTGACGGGTGGGACTTTCTCCATTTCCAATGGCGGCACCTTCGGTTCGATGTTGTCGACGCCGATCATCAATCCGCCGCAATCCGCGATTCTCGGCGTGCATGCAACCAAAGACCGCGCGGTGGTGGAAAACGGGCAGATCGTGATTCGTCCGATGAATTACCTGGCGATGTCGTACGACCATCGCATCATCGACGGCCGCGAAGCGGTGCTGGGCCTGGTGGCGATGAAAGAAGCGCTGGAAGATCCTGCTCGTCTGTTGCTGGACCTGTAAGCCAACATGGTAAGGGCTTGCCCTGAGGATGCGTTGGGCGGCAACGGCCGCCACGCGTCCTTTTTATACGCACGCATAGGTATTGAAAATGTCGAAAAATTTTGATGTAGTAGTTATAGGCGGCGGCCCCGGCGGCTATATCGCAGCGATTCGTGCTGCGCAACTGGGATTTACAACAGCTTGCATCGATGAGTGGAAAAATGCAAAGGGCGGTCCCGCCCCCGGCGGCACCTGCACCAACGTCGGCTGCATTCCGTCCAAGGCATTGCTGCAATCGTCCGAGCACTACGAGCA
>JBIODP010000008.1:0-21471 GCA_044445195.1 Burkholderiales bacterium
GGGTAATTTTTGCAAGTAAGCAAGCGACGAATATCCGGTACCGAAATCATCTAGCGCCACGCGCAATCCGAGTTTTTTCAGCATGGACAGGGTTTCGATGGTTTGCAGCGGATTGGCCATTGCCGAGGTTTCGGTAATCTCCAGTTCAAGCGAGTGCGCCAGAATGCCGGTACCGGTTACGATGCGGGTGACTTCGGCCAGGAAAGAGGATTGCCGCAATTGCCGCATCGACACGTTGACTGCCATCGCCATCTGCCTCGCTGCCGGATATTTCATTTGCCACAGCGCCAGTTGCTTGCATGCCTGTTCCATTACCCACAGGCCGATGGGCAAGACCAACCCCGAAGTTTCGGCGATTGGAATGAACTCGTCTGGGGAAATAATGCCGTATTCCGGGCTGTTCCACCGCAACAGCAGCTCAAATCCCTTGATCGACCCATCCAGCAGCGAAACCTTGGGCTGATATACCAATGCCAGCTCATTGCGTTCAAGCGCGAAACGCAGCGCAACGTCCATCTGCGCGCGTTTGGTTGTCGTGTCCTGCAATGAGGCGTCGAAAATTTCAGCCCGGTTGCGGCCGCGTTCCTTGGCCTGAAACATGGCAGCATCCGCATCGCCTATCAGCTCCGATGAATTTTTGTGGCCTTCCTTCAATTCCGCGATGCCGATGCTGGTGTGTATCTTGACGACGATATTGTCGATCATCAGTTGTTGAGAGACGGCATGCAGCAGCAATTCGGCTTTTTGTTTCGCCTCCAACAGGCTGCAGTTGCTCAGGACAATGAACTCGTTGCCGCCGAAGCGAGCAACGAAATCGCTCGCGGGTAACTGTGCGACGATCCGTTTGCTCAATTCGATCAAGCATTTGTCGCCAAAGTCGTGGCCATGCATGTCGTTGACGCTCTTGAAAAAATCCAGGTCGCAAAAAAGCATCGCCAGATTGCCGCTTGTGCCTGCGCTTGCTCCTGCACTGGTTCCTGAAACATGGCTAATGGCATCGCCAATCCGCGCCAACGCGTAGCGTCGGTTCGGCAACCCGGTCAAGGTATCGTGCAGGGTTTGGTGCTCCAACTGCATCTCATAATCTTTAAAGCGGCGCTGGTTGACGTCAGCCCGCCACACCGCCGAGATGTTGATATTCAACGCGGTGGATAACCGAATGGCCAGCAAACCCACGAATAAAGTCACCAGCATATTGGGCAGCCAATCGGTCAGGTGCACGCCCAGTTCGAAATTGAGTCCCAGCCCAATTCCCGCGATCAATAGCACGGAGCCGAATGCGATGCTGCCCTCGATGGCAAGCGGGAACACGCAGACCAAGGCGATCAGCCAGGGTAATGGCGGAGTCGGCATTGCCCGTTGCACTGTCAGGACGGCGACGATCATGGCTGCGGCCAGCAGTTCGACCGCTGCATAGTTTGAGCTAAAGCGCATCCACTGCTGCATCAGTGGCGCGTGCGGAGTTACATAGCGCCGGAACGACAAGGCAAAAAGAAAGAAAAGCAGGAGCAGCGCGCCAATGCTGCCGGCAGACAACTTCAAGTGCTGCGCATATCCGGCCAATGCAATGTACAACAGCAAGGTGACGTAGAGCAGTAGCGACGAAATCCGAAAGATATCGTCCCCGGTTACGATATCCCTGGCGCGGAGCGCGCGAAGCCGCTTGAAATTCATTGCGCCGACATATCGACTGGCTTGACCTTGGAAGCGGCTTCCTTGGCTCGCAGGCGAGCGTTTTCGATGTCTTGCGCAGTAGCGAGTGCCACACCCATTCGACGCCGTTCGAACGATTCCGGCTTGCCAAACAGGCGGATGTCGGCGCCCGGCACGCGCAGGGCGTCTGTCACGCCCTCAAAAGCGATCGCTTTGGTATTGTGCCCGCCATAAATTACTGCTGAAGCGCCCGGGCATTTGAGTGTGACATCGATCGGCAAGCCCAGAATGGCCTTCGCGTGCAGCTCGAATTCACTTTGCGTCTGGCTGCACATGGTGACCATGCCGGTGTCGTGCGGACGCGGGCTGACTTCGGAAAACCACACCATGTCATTCTTGACGAACAACTCTACGCCGAACACTCCCAGGCCGCCAAGATTGTCGGTGATCTTTTGGGATATCTCGCGCGAACGCGCCAGTGCCGCAGCAGACATCGGGTGCGGCTGCCATGATTCGACATAATCGCCCTTGACTTGCACATGGCCAATCGGTTCGCAGAAATGGGTGGCCGGCTCTCCGCGCCCGTCGAGCGCACGCACGGTCAATTGGGTAATTTCATAGTCGAAGTCAATGTAACCTTCGACAATTACGCGCCCGGCGTTGACCCGGCTTCCGGCTGCGGCATAATTCCATGCGGCTTCCACTTCCTGTTGGCTATCGATTTTGGATTGCCCCTTGCCGGACGAAGACATGACCGGCTTGACCATGCACGGAAAACCGATTTCCAGGCAAGCCGTGCGCAGTTCATCCAGATTATTGGCAAACCGGTATGGAGAGGTCGGCAAGCCGAGTTCTTCGGCCGCCAGGCGGCGTATCCCTTCCCGGTTCATGGTTAACCAGGCGGCGCGGGCAGTAGGAATGACACGGACCTTGCCGGCTTTTTCCAGCTCGACCAAGGTGGCAGTCGCGATCGCTTCGATTTCCGGTACCACCATCGTCGGCTTTTCCTGTTCGATCAAAGCAGCCAATGCCGCGCCGTCCGTCATATCGATCACATGAGAGCGATGGGCTACCTGATGACCGGGCGCATTGGCATAGCGGTCAACCGCGATGACTTCGACCCCCAGCCGCTGCAGTGAAATGATGACTTCTTTGCCGAGCTCGCCGGAACCAAGCAGCATTACTTTGGTGGCAAAAGGGGAAAGCGGTGTGCCGAGTGTGCCAAGGGTGCCAAGGGTGCCAAATCTGGCGGGTATTTTCATAAGGATAAATTCTGGCGTTGCGGTGGGATGGACAAGCGGTTTATTTTATAGCGCAGCAAAGCCAGATATTAAAACACTTGAACAGACTGAAGTTTCAAAAAAAGCAATATTTCAACTTAAATATTGCGTATATACTACGACAACCTTGAATAACTCTTTACTTGAAATCGATGACTACAGTTAGCATCGGCTCCTGGGCCGAACAACGCGCGGCTGCGCAAGCGATCCGTTACGCCGTATTTGTGATCGAACAGAACATTCCGGTTGCGCTTGAGTGGGACGAGTTGGATGACTTGTGCCTGCACGCGGTCGCTCACGATGAACATGGCCAATGCCTGGGCACGGGGCGTTTGACTCCAGACGGTCATATTGGACGCATGGCGGTGAAGAAAAGCGCACGCGGTTTCGGTGTCGGCAGCGCGATCCTGAATGCGCTGTCGGCAACGGCAGAACAGCGCGGCGACCTTGTTATCAAGTTGAATGCGCAGACTCGGGCCGCCTCGTTTTATGCGCACCACGGGTTTTCCAGTGTAGGCAGGGAGTTTTTCGAAGCCGGAATTCCGCACCTCACCATGGAGCGTGTTTTGCGTGAGGCGACGTGAGTTCATAAAGGACGCATCGTTGGCAAGCCGGGTTGGGCCGGAAAGCCCAACCTACTTGGCTGAGCACAATCTTAGACTTGAATGAGCCTGGAGCCGGCGCCCTGATGAATCGGTCGTTCTAGCAGCACCGGGGCACGATCCGGGTATACCTGCACCACGCTTGAAACGCGGGTGCCATAGGTTGGCGACTCGATGCAGACCGCCGACAGCACCCGCTCCCATTCGATGCCCACCCCGGTTTGAGGCAGGCGGCAATCGGACGCGCGGGTAGTGTCCGTCAACATTTCAAAATAGGCGTCTTGCGGTGCGCACTGACACAACAGGCTGGCAAATTGCGCTTTGGTTCTGACTACTTTGGGCCATGGCGAATCGAGCCGGTCGTTCGACAGCCCGTAGATTCCCGGCGCCAGTAACTGGCCGTTGCGCGCATCATTGCGATCCCGGTTGTTATACCAGATCAATTTGTCCGGCGTGCCGACTATTAAATTAAACCCGTTATAGCGGTCTGGATCGGCCGAAATTTCCTGCATTAATTCGGCTATATAAGCCTCCGGCGTAGATTGCCCGCACAAATAATCGGCCACCAGCATCCCGCGCGAATGCGCGTCGGCCTTATGCTCCGCTGGTGCGCGAATATTCGTCAGCGCTGCGAAGCGGCCCTCACGAGTCACGCCCAGCCATGTTCCCCCCCCCTGCAGATCACGCCCGGCATAGACTTGCGGGTGATCTTCCCACCATGCTGCCGGAGCGGCCGGCCGCTCAAAAAATTCATCGCGATTACAGGCGAGTACCAACGAAGTGCCCGGAACCACCCCCCAAGCGAATACGATCAGGCACATACCCTTATTTCCTCAGGTCCGACAGTTCGTCCGATACCGATACGGGATCCGATTCCGGTATCAGGTAGGGTAGGGGCTTGAACTGCAACACGGGACCATTTGCGGAACCGAGATGAACAGGCACGTCGGCTGCCTCAAGCTTCATTTCAACCAGGCAATCCATGTGGTTGGTTCCGCTGATTTCCGCATTGACGATCATGCCGCAGGGCTGATCCGGGTCGGCTGCGTCAAACACCTCGATGCCGGGCCGGGCGGCCGCACCTGCCACCGTCGCCAATAGCATGCGGCGCTTGAGTTTGCCCCGATATTGACTGCGCGCCACAATTTCTTGCCCCGGATAACAGCCTTTTTTGAAATTGACGCCGCCGATCAACTCGAAATTAATCATTTGCGGCACAAATTGCTCTTGCGTTGCTAGCGTTATGCCGGGGATGCCTGCGTGTACTTCCGATAGGCGCCACGCTGAAGGGCTTGCCGGGATCAAGGAACGAGTTAACACAGGCCACGCTTTGATTGCCACCGCGTTTGACATAATCCATTGAAAACGCGGCGCTCCATCGATATCTGTCAACCGGATTAGCGTGCCGTCGTCGGATTCCTGCTTGTGGTAGGGCGCCGACGGCAGTTGCGGGAACCATGCGGTCAGGGCTTTCTCCGCCTGATGGCCGGCCATACCGAGCACAACATAGTCGTCGCTAACCTCTTGCAGCCTGGCTTTTGCGCGCAGCACGAACATTTGCAAGCGTTTTTGCGTCGCCGCCAAAATTTGCCGCGGCAATTGCAGCATCAATGCGTCACCGGAGCGCCAACACAGCAGGGTTGCCAGCAATCGGCCTTTGGGTGAGCAATAGCCTGCCAAACGCGCTTCGTCGGATCCCATGCTTTCCATATTATTGGTCAGTTGGCCATGCAGAAAATGGGCTGCTTCGTCGCCCGTGACAGCGATAATGCCAAGGTCGGTAAGCGGCGCCACGAAATCGCTGGCGGATTGGAAATTGAATTCCCGTGCGTTGAACGAAAGTATCTGCGGAGGTGTCTCATCATTCAAGCAGGCTCCATGCTGCACCAGAAATTGCAGCCATTCATTTGTCAATTCAGTCATAACTTGGAAAAGTTCCCAGTGGATAAGCGCTCAGTAAACAATTATCATGATGGGTCGATTATAGTAGCGCTACGAAAATAACGTCGGACACCACCAAAAAGATTGCCGGCAGGAATAACTTTGATAAAAAAACTATTTGCTCTTATTGTCATTTTCGCGATCCTGTCGGGAGGCGGTTTTGCGTATTGGGCGCAGCAGCCTATCACTCCGGCGGGTCAGGCGCCGATAGATTTTACTATTGAGGCCGGCAGCACCGTCAAGGGGGCTGCGCAGCAAATCGCGAACGCCGGTGTGCCGATCAGCCCGGCATTGTTTGCCTGGCTCGCGCGTCTGACCGGAACGGCATCAAAATTGAAAGCTGGCAGCTACGAGCTGAAGCCGGACACCACGCCGCTGCGGTTGTTACAGCAAGTGGTGCGCGGCGAATTCGCGCTGGAGTCGCTGGTTATCATTGAAGGCTGGACCTTTCAGCAAATGCGTCAGGCCATCGCTGCTCACCCTGCCTTGAAACACGATACCGTGCGTTGGTCTGAAAAAGAGTTGCTGGCGAAAATTTCACCCGATTTCAAGGCTGCGGAAGGGCTGTTTTTCCCCGACACCTATTTATTTCCCAAAGGCGCCAGCGACTTGCAAATCTATAAACAGGCGAACTTCCAGCTCCTGAAAAAACTGCATGAAGGCTGGAGCCGGCGGGATATTTCAACACCCTACCAGAGTCCCTATCAGGCATTGATCATGGCCTCGATTATTGAAAAGGAGACCGGCCAGCCATCGGAGCGCGATCTGATCGCAGGCGTCTTTGTAAATCGGCTCAAGCTGGGAATGCTATTGCAAACCGATCCAACGGTAATTTATGGCATGGGCGAACAGTATCAGGGACAGATCCACAAACGCGATTTGCAAACCGATACGCCGTATAACACGTATACTCGGGTCGGGCTACCGCCTACGCCGATTGCGCTGCCGGGAGCGGCGGCACTGAACGCGGCATTGAATCCGGCTAAAACCGATGCACTGTATTTTGTTTCGCGCAACAATGGGACCAGCCAGTTTTCCAATAATCTGGACGACCATAATCACGCGGTTAACCTCTATCAAAAGTAAACCTCATTCGATGCGCACTCGTTTTGATTGAAATATCCATGCATGCTGGTAAATTTATTACTTTTGAAGGCATCGACGGCGCTGGAAAGTCGACCCATATCGGCCATGTCGCGAACGCATTGCGCGCGCGCGGCCATACCGTGATCACGACCCGCGAACCGGGCGGCACCACGCTTGGCGAAAAGTTACGCGAACTGCTGCTGCATGAAAAGATGCATCTGGAAACGGAGACTTTGCTGATGTTTGCCGCGCGGCGCGAGCATATAGCCCAGGTTATCGAACCGGCGCTGGCGCGCGGCGACTGGGTAATTTCAGATCGCTTTACCGATGCTACGTTCGCCTACCAGGGCGGGGGACGAAAATTGGACTTGCGCAAGTTGGCTATTTTGGAGCAATGGGTGCATCCGCAGCTTCAACCCGATCTCACGTTATTGTTCGATGTACCGCTGGAAGTTGCCCGCTCGCGCCTTGAGGCAAACCGCGCATTGGATAAATTCGAGCGGGAAAAAGAGGAATTTTTTGGCGCAACCAGAGCAGAATACCTGCATCGCGCAGAGGAATTTCCAGAACGTTTTCGTATTATCGATTCGACGCTGACCATTGAAAATGTTAAGATATTACTTGATAATATCATTTTAACTATTTGAATTAATTGAATTATAGTTAAATAAAATTACCGGCATGCATTAATGACTACACCGCTTTATCCTTGGCAAGAAGCTGCATGGCTGCAATTTCAGCAACTGCGCGGACGCTTGCCGCATGCCATCCTGTTTCATGGCGCCGCCGGCATAGGCAAGACGGCATTTGCCGAACGCGTCGGGCAATCGTTATTATGTCAGTCATCTGCCGTCGACGGCCAACCGTGCGGCGTATGTGCCTCTTGCTGCTGGTTCGAACAATATGGGCATCCAGACTATCGGCGTGTGCGCCCCGAGATTCTGGAAGGCGGCGAGGACGAAGACGACGAGGGGAACGCCGAGGCGAGCAAGGCGGCAGACGACAAGAAGTCGGCCAAAGCGGCCAAGACGCCTTCGAAGGAAATCAAGATCGACCAAATCCGGGCGCTGGCCGACTTCATGAATATCTCTACCCATCGGCAAGGCATGCGCGTAATTGTGTTGTACCCGGCTGAAGCGCTGAATACCGCTGCCGCCAATGCGTTGCTGAAGATGCTGGAAGAACCGCCACCGAGCACGGTGTTCCTGTTGGTCACGAATAGCCTGGACAGGCTGTTGCCGACCATCTTATCGCGCTGCCGAAAATTTGCATTGAGCATGCCTCCGCACGAACAGGCTCTGAAGTGGCTTCAGGAGCAACAGGTCGAAGATGCCGCAATGTGGCTGGCGGAGCAGGGCGGGGCACCGCTGGCGGCGTTGGCGCAGGCGCGATCCGATAACCGTGAAGCGATAGACGAATTCCTGCGTCATTTGGCGCGACCAACCATAGAGGGCGCGCTGAAAATCGCCGACAAATTAAAGAAGGCATCGATTCCTGATATGGTCTCCTGGTTGCAGCGATGGCAATTTGATATGTTTTCGCATAAACTTTCCGGTACTATCCGATATTATCCGGGGTATCGTACGGAGTTAGCCGCCTTGGCAGGCCGCGTTGAATTAAACGCGCTATCGAAAGCCCTGAAGAATGCGAATGAACGGCGAGCGATTGCCGAGCATCCGCTATCGGCAAAGCTTTTTATTGAAGACATGCTGCTGGATTACTCGTCACTTTTTTCTTGAAATGGATAGTCATGGCTGAAGTTCCTGCAAATGCGCCGGTAACCCGTCCATCGGTATTGTCGTTGCCGATCAAGGAAAAAGCAGCATTATTTGCCGCTTACATGCCATTCTTGACGAATGGCGGGATATTCGTGCCGACCTCAAAAACTTACAAGCTCGGCGACGAGATTTATCTCATTTTGACCTTGATGACCGATGTGACCAAATATCCGATTGCAGGAAAGATCGTCTGGATTACCCCGCCTGGCGCCAACAACAGCAAGGCGCAAGGGATAGGCGTGCATTTTTCGGCAGACGAGAGCGGACAGCGGGTAAAGCAACGCATAGAAGAAATGCTGGGCGCGGCGCTGGGGTCGTCCCGCGCTACCCATACTTTGTAGGGCGCTTGCCGCTGTATAGCCCCAGCTGCCAGCCGCTGCCGCCAACCTCGATCTGCCTGACCTGAAGTACAATGCCGGCCATGTATATCGATTCCCATTGCCACATCAATTTCCCGGAACTTGCGGCGCGCTTGCCTGAAATTTTCGCCAAGATGGCAGAAAATCAGGTTAGCCATGCCTTGTGCGTCTCGGTTGATTTGCCAGATTTCCCGCAAGTGCTGGAACTGGCCGAAAAATATCCGTCTGTTTACGCGTCTGTCGGCGTGCATCCCGATTACGAAGACACGCCGGAACCCTCCGTTGAAGACCTGATCCGGCTGTCGCAGCACCCTAAAGTAGTGGCGATCGGCGAAACGGGGCTGGATTACTACCGGCTTAAGGGCGACCTCGAATGGCAACGCGAGCGTTTTCGGGTGCATATCCGGGCCTCGCGCGCGACAGGCAAGCCATTGATCATCCACACGCGCGCAGCGTCCGAAGACACGCTACGCCTGATGCGCGAGGAGGGCGCAGGAACCGATGCCGGCGGGCCTGGCGGGGTAATGCATTGCTTTACGGAATCGCTGGAAGTCGCGCAGGCTGCCATGGCCATGGGTTTTTATATCTCATTTTCCGGAATTGTCACATTCAAAAGCGCCCGGGATTTGCAGGCAGTGGCGTTGGCGGTGCCGCTGGAACGCATGCTGATTGAAACCGATGCGCCTTATCTAGCTCCGGTTCCGCATCGCGGCAAGATGAACGAGCCCGGACTCGTCATGCATGTTGCAGAATACCTGGCAAAGCTGAAAGGTCTGCCTCCTGAAGCGGTGGCGCAACAAACGACTGACAATTTCTTCAAATTATTCAATATATTACAATGATATTTTAATGAAGTACATTAAGATAATTTCGCCCTTTTTGTCTGTTTGCGCCAACCGGCATGTCAACCGAAGAGCTTGACGTACCCATCGCCATGTGGGGGCACAGCACCAACCTGGTCGGGTTGCCCACCGGCTTGCTGGCCAGTGAAAGTTATAATGAATTTCCGGTACCGCTTTGCATCAGCGGCACGCGCGAGTCCCATCGCAGCTTATTCGAGCGGCTGGATAAATTGTCCGATGCGGATGAGGCCAGGCATATTTTTCAGGATTACATGGCGCTGGTGTTCGGGCTGGACTCCGTCCCGGAGAAGAACGAGCGCCGCCGCTATCGCGCCAATTACCTGCGTTTGCTGAAAGACTGGGGCTTCGATTCCAATAGCCCGGCTGGCGCGGTGTTGAAAGGGTGGGTAGAAAGCCGCTTCGGGTTATTCCCAACCTTTCATAATGCGCCGATCCGCCGTTTCAATTCCGCGGTATGGATACGCTATATGGAAGAAAAAATGTCCGGCAAGTTTAATAACAACGCCATCCATATGCAGCTCGATTTGCTCTACGAATTTTGCCAATGGATGCTGGTGCGCTTTCACTCCATCGGGAAAAAACATATGCTGCTGTATCGCGGCGCCAACGATTTGCGCGAGCAGCAACTGATCCGGCAACTCGATGCCCGCAACGCCATCGTGCGCCTGAATAACCTGATTTCCTTCACCTCGCAACGCGGCATCGCCGACGAATTCGGCGACACCATCATAGAAGCCGAAGTGCCTGTGACGAAACTGCTGTTCTTTAATAATTTGTTGTCCGGAAATCCGTTGCCGGGTGAGGCGGAGTGTCTGGTGATCGGCGGAGATTACCGCGTGAAGATGTCTTACTGGTAAAAATGACCATGGATGCAAAACATTTGCATGATCGCGCACTGGGCGCCTACCTCGGCCTTGCCGTGGGCGATGCATTGGGCGCAACGGTGGAATTCATGCTGCCGTCTGAAATCAGGCAGCAATACGGCACGCACCGCGATATCATAGGCGGCGGCTGGCTGCAACTGCAAGCGGGAAGGGTGACCGACGATACGGAAATGGCGCTTGCCATGGGGCGCGCACTGATCGCATCCAATGGATGGGACGCCCATGCCGTCGCCGAATCTTTCGTCGCCTGGCTCAAGACAATGCCCATCGATATCGGCAACACCTGCCGCCGGGGGATACAGCGCTACATGCAGGATGGCAGCCTGAGCGGACCGGTGCGCGAACACGATGCCGGCAACGGCGCGGCCATGCGCAATCTGCCGGTGGTGCTGGCAACGCTCAACGATGACAAGGCATTCCGGCAGCAAACGCTGGATGCATCCCATCTCACCCATAATAATCCGCTTTCCGATGCCGCCGCCTTGGCGCTGGGCGAAATGACGCGAACCCTGCTGAAGGGCAGCGGCGTGACGGAATGCCGGGACATTGTCAATGGCTTGCTGAGCGAACATCCGATATTCCAGTTTTCGCCTTACCCCGGGCGCGCCTCCGCCTATGTGCTGGAGACAATGCAGACCGTGCTGCACTATTTTTTTAACACCGACTCGTTCGAAACTCTTGTTGTGGATACGGTCAATCGCGGCGAAGATGCCGACACAACCGGCGCCATCGCAGGCATGCTGGGCGGGGCGTTATATGGTACGGACGCCATTCCTGCTCGTTGGGTGAACAAGCTTGACGCCAATGTGGTTAACGAGATACATCGGCAAGTCGAGGGGTTGCTGCGATTGTCGGAAAAATAACGCACTAAAAATATAACAAAATCACTGCATGGGAGACGCAAGCTATGATGCATGCATATGCAGCCCTCGCACCAGCAGTCAGCGACTGGAATCGTTGCCGTTTCACGGCTGGCACCCAGGCTGGCCACTATGAAAGCTATTTCCAACGCGCCAACCATCCGGAGCGGCCGCTTGCCTTTTGGATAAGGTATACGATCTTTTCGCCCAAGGGCAGAGCGCAGGATGCAGTCGGTGAGCTGTGGGCCATTTTTTTCGATGGCGAGCATGATCGCATTACTGCCGTCAAGGAAGCGATCCCCATTGCGCAGTGCATAATTGGACGTTCCGACCAGCCGAACCCGGACATTCAGATAGGCAGTGCGCACTTGACTGACACCTCATCGAAAGGGCAAGCCCTTGCGCGAGGGCACCGCGTGCATTGGAATCTGCATTTTGAAGGGAACGAACCAGCCTTGTTATTGTTGCCGGCGTCATTATACGAAGGAACATTCCCAAGGGCCAAGGCCCTGGTCAGCACACCTAACGTGCGGTGTCATGGCATGCTGGAAGTCGATGGAGAAACGATCGCCATCGATGGATGGCAGGGCAGCCTGAATCATAATTGGGGCAGCAGGCATACCGACCAATATGCCTGGGGACAAGTTGCCGGTTTTGACAATGCTCCCGATGCATTTTTAGAATGCTCGACGGCGCGGCTTCGCATCGGACCGTTCTGGACGCCTCCATTAAGTATATTGACGTTGCGCATTGAAGGAAAAGAAGTCCAGTTAAACAGCCCGCTCCAGGCGTTGCGTGCGAAAGGCCATTTTGAATTCTTTGACTGGCGCATGGAGTCACATACCAAGGATGTTCGAATAACACTGCGGATGCACGCCCCAAAGTCTGCCTTTGTCGGGTTGAAATATGACAACCCGCCGGGCGGGAGCAAGACCTGCCTGAACACAAAGCTCGCTGCATGCACATTAACGCTGGAGCAAGCAGGACAGGCAACGCGAACACTCACAACGGCGCATAGGGCAGCGTTGGAATTCCTCACGGACCGCGAAGACCACGGAGTGGCTATAGTCGGGTAACTAGCACATTAAATGTAAACTTGCAATAACCGTTGACAAAGAAGCCAAGAGTTTATGCACATCGATGAAATCCTTAATTCCGTCAGAATGACGGGGACGTCCACATTTACTGCCGAAGTTGGAGAGGACTGGGTGCAGGGGCGCACGCTGTTCGGTGGGATTTTGACCATGCTTGCGGTTCACGGAATGCGCCAACTCGTATCCGATCTTCCCCCTCTGGTATCTGCACAAACGATGTTTATCGCTCCCGTACCGCCGGGCATCGTGCGATTTGAAGCTGCACTGTTGCGCTCTGGTCGTTCGGCGATGCAAATGGAGGCCCGATTTCTGGTCGGCCAACAGGTTGCCTGCGTGATAATCGCGGTATTTGGCGCGCCGCGTGCTTCAAGCGTGGCGATTGAACCTTCGGACGATGCCGCGCCAGCGCGTAGCGTTGAAGAGTCCACCGAATTTCCAATCAGCAGCTTCATGCCGATTTTTACCAAACACTACGAATTTCGTTTGGCTGAAGGCGGGCTCCCGTGCAGCGGCAGCAGCATCATTGGAACCAAAACCTATGTTCGACCGCGCGACACAGGCACATTGGGGGAAGCGCATATCGTCGCCCTGGGTGATGTGATTCCGCCACCCATCTTATCTTTGGTCGACAAGCCCACTCCATTAAGCTCTATAACGTGGACTTTGGAATTTGTCCGCCATCTTCCGCCAATCCCTTCGACCGACTGGTGGTGCCTGCATGCCTATATTGTTGCTGCGCGCGACGGCTATTCGAACCAGGATGTCAGACTGCATGGGCCGGATGGCAAGTTGGTTGCGTTGTCGCGTCAGACGGTTGCGCTGTTTGGATGATGCTCCGGCGAGAGCGCCAGGTTGGTATACTTTTGTGTAAAATGTTGCGCAAAGTTGTAAATTATTGCAAATGGCTGCAAAAGGTTGTAAATAAGTATAAATCGGTATAAATAGTTACGATCTCAGTAAGGAGTGCACTTATGGCAACCGCATTAAAATTGTCAGACGATCTAGTTGATCTCGCAAAGCCGCACGCGATGGCGGAACATCGGTCAATTCCCAAGCAAATCGAATATTGGGCGCGTCTTGGCAAAGCGGTCGAAGACAACCCGGAATTGCCGCTGCAATTCATCAAGGATACGTTGCTTGCAGTCGCTGAAGCCAACGCGGGCCAATTGTCAGAATATAAATTTGGTGCTTGATGGCGCTGACTGTTCTTGCCACTCCGTCGTTCAGCCGCGCTGTTAAAAAATTACACGAGCGGGACAAAAAAGTGGTTGATAAAGCGGTTGGGGAGATCGCAATGAACCCAGGCCTGGGCGAAGAAAGACGCGGCGATCTGGCTGGAGTATTCGTGCACAAGTTCAACATTAACATGCAGCGGGTTTGGTTGGATTACAGGCTGCGGCCGGACAAGGCGAAGCCAACAGAGCTGGTGCTGTTGTCGCTTGGGTCGCATGAGAGTTTTTATGCCGGCTTGAAACGGTAATTTCAGCGCCCTGAAGAGATCGCGGAAATTTTATAGTTAAAAACCCAATTTAATCAGCATATTAGCAGGGGTTTTTGATGTTTATTCTTAATGTTTTTGAAATCAATTCTGAGCATTTAAATGTACTTACCAGATCAATCTCGCATAACCATAAACTTCGTATAATTTATAATTTGCCGCTTGACCGATTACCTCATGCTATCGCGCTAAGACGTAGTACCGGCGCGGGTCAAGGTGTAGCATGAGGGTGTTAAAATTTGCGGAAAGTTTTTCCGTTATTGTCCGGTTTTTTAGCTTGGCTTCCTGCTCGGCTACAGCTTGTACTGCGTAGCTTACGGTTACACCTGCCTCCTTCGCTATTAGTAGTGTTGTGCTGCAATCTGGCGTACGTTCCCCTGTGACGTATCTGTGCAGTGTCATTCCTGGTATTTTCCAGTCTCTCGCTGCTTGTGCTGGCTTCCTTCCTTTTAATGCTTTTGCTATCAATTCTGCGTAACCCATAGTTATTACTCATTGGTAAGTTGTACCCGTTCGGGTAAGATAGTTATATCCGTTCGGGTAATCTGTTTGGGTTATCCGTTCGGTGTATTTACAGAATATGCCTTTTTGATCACTTTGTAAACTTTGGGTGGTTTATGTCTCGCTCCGAGAAAAAAGAATTTCGTGTCCATGTGTACCGTCCGAATGGCTGGCGCGTGGGCATTTATACAGAAATTTGTACACGTGTTGACGTGGCAGTTCGGCGCGTTAAAAAGCGCGTTTCATCCGAGGGCCGTCTGGCCCATTTTTATATCTTTGTTCCTATTTCAAATTGAAGGAAAAATAATATGGCTAAAAATTTTATTTTGAACGTTCTTGGGTTCAAGAATATTGAATATCCAGATAAAAAAACAGGTAAGCCTTCTTTTTTTAAGCAAGCTCAATGCACATTGGTTACTGAAGAGCTGGTCGATGGCGTTCGCGTCGAAAATATTGCGGTGTGTCGCATGGGCGTTCCTCGTCATATGCCGGATATGGTGGTGGGTAAATACATCCCGGAATTTGGTCCGATGGTTAATTTCGATTGCGATTTAGTCGGTAGTCTGGTGTCTCTTACTCCGTGGGTTGAATCTGCCGTTGTAAAACCTGCGTCTATGCAGAAAGTGGCCTAAATCATGGCTGTGTGTGCGGTGGCGGTTGCTCAGTCTGATGGTTCTTACCTGTTGGGTCTTAATCCTTCTGTTACTGACCTGTCATCGTGCGCATATATAGTTGAAACCGGGTCTGATGCGGTTTGGTCGCTGTCCGGTATGTCAATAGATTCAGCGGTGTTAATAGCGGGTGCTGTGTGCCTTCTGTGGGGTACTGCATGGGTTATTCGCTCTGTCATTCGGATGCTGTCTGATCATGGTGATGCTGAAATAACGGATTAGGTTTACAGGGTGGCGGTGGCTCATGGCTTGCTCGACGCTGCTGCTCTGAAGGTCTGATATTTGCTCGAAGATGTTTGATGACTTTGGGTGATGTTCGGGCCACATTTTGAGCAAGTCTTTTTTATGAAGGAAGTGAATCATGGACCCTACCGCAGTTGTTGCGTCAATTACTGCAGCAGTCACCACAGTGTCAGCGATTGGTGTTGCTATCCTTTCGTTGGTGGTTACGATCAAGCTTTTCAAATGGGTGCAGCGCGTCTTGTAATTGGCTGTCGGCGCAATGCTTTTAAAGAGGCCGTAGACGTACGGCTTTTTTTTCGTATGGAGGATTTATGGCTTTAATCGTGTTGATTGCTTGTTGTGGTGCGTTTTGGATTGTCTTTAATTAAGGGGGGTGCGTGATGATTTTATTTAACCGTTTTCATGTTGTCCTTTTTCTCGTTTGCTTGGCTCCTGTGGTGTGTATGGGTGATCCGGTGTGTTATGTCCGGCAAGCTAATAAGCTGGTGGTTATTCCGTGTTTGCCTCCGGCTGCTGTTGCGTCGTCGGGTGGGTCAATTCCTCGTGGTGTTTTGAAATTGCTCAAGCGTTCTCCGGGTCATTGATATGAATATATTTCGATGGTTGGTTGCTGTTTTATTGTTGGGTATTTGTTCGTTTTCGTTTGCTCAGATAACATGGACTAATAATGATAATGGTGCTTGTGCTGGCCATCAGATTCCTAATTTATGTGGTCCGGGTGGGGTGTATGCTGGTGCTTGTAATATGTCTGGTGCATGGAGTTCTACTAATGGTTTTATCACTTGTCCTGATGAATATCAGGATATTTATACCTTTATTTCTTGTCCTGCTGGTTATACGTTGGTTCCGAATTCTGTGCCTCCTACATGTACTCCTCCGGCCTCTGGTCCTATAACCTGTAATACGCCTTCTGGAACGACTAATCTTTATTGGATACCCGCGGGTACTGCTTCAGATTCTTCGGGCATAATTCCTTCTACTCCGCCAGGTGTAATTAACGCTAATGGATGCGAAGCGGTCATTTCTGGTAATGGTGTGCGGTGTGCATATCTTGCTAGTGCTCCGGGTGTTGCAATGTGTGATTTTAATTACACCACGGATGGTAGTACCGCTCAATCTTCTCAAGCTGCGCCTCCTGAAGTGAATGGCGCAAATAATCCGTATACCAATGCTCAGATTTCTGTTAATGATGCTCCGTTGATTGCTTCTAATGCTGCTCAAGATGCGTCACATCAGGCTCAGTTGGCTGCTACCGATGCGGCTAACGCTGCTAGTGCCACTATTCCGGCTGTTGCTGATGCGGCTGCGGCTAGTGCTGTTGCTGCAAGTAATGCTGCTCAGCAGGATGCTATTAACGCGGCTCAGGCTGTTATTTCTGCTTTGAACTATCAGACGTTGCAGGAAAATGGGACTGATTCGGCTTCTCTTGCGGCTGCTGCTGCTGCCTTTAATGCCACTGGTACTTCTTCTAGTGGTGCTGCTGGTTCGGCTAAGTCTGCGGCTATTGCTGCTCAAAATGCAAATTCGGCTGCTGTAGCGCTTGATAACACGGCGTGCGGTGGTGTTGGTCAGCCTGCTTGTAATCCTACGCAAACTTGTGGGGGTGTCGGTCAACAGGCGTGTCAATCGTCAACCTGTGGCGGTTTAAATCAACCTGCTTGTGCGTCGGTGCCTGCTACGTCCTGTGGTGGTACTGGTCAGCCTGCTTGCGCTGCTAATGCTACCTGTGGCGGTTCTGGGCAGCCTTCTTGTACTTCTGATATGTGCACATTGCATCCTGCGTTGGCGGTTTGCAATGTTTCGACTGTTGCGAGTAATTGTTTGGCTGGTGTGGCCACGGTGAGTTGTTCGGGTGATGCTATAACCTGTGCGATTGCTCAAGCGACTGCTGATGCTGATTGCCGGTCTAAAAATGATGCTCAAGTTGTGGCGAACAGTTCTGCTACTGTTTTGGGTAATCAATTGTTAACTGGAGCTGATCCTATGGGTACTGGATTGCCAACGCTTGCTAATGCAGCGCAGGGAACGTTGCCGTCTCAGTTGGATAGTTCGGGCTGGCTTGGTGGCGGTGCTTGTCTTGCTGATATTCCTATGGTGATTGGTACTGCTTCTTATGTTTTTCCTTTGAGTCAAGTATGTGACTGGCTCATCCCTCTCCGTGCGGTAATGATGCTTATTGCTTCGTTGGTTTCCTATCGGATTATGTCGTCTGCTGTGCTTAAATTCTAGGGGGTTTTATGCCGTTGCTCGTTGCTGAATTATTAGGTGGTCTTGCGGTTGTTATGGGTTCTCTGATGGGGCGTGCGTTGCTGGCTCTTGGTCTTAGTTTTATTACGTTTGCAGGTGTTCAAACTTTAATCAATACTATTGCTACGTCTGTTCAGTCTTCTACCTCTGGTTTGGGTGGAACTATTCTCGGTTTGGTTGGTTATCTCTGGATTGATCGCGGGATTTCAATGGTGTTGAGTGCCTGGACTTCTGCCGTTTCGATGAAGCTGGTTGGCGGTGCTGTAACTGGTCTTGTTCGTGGTGCGGTGTCAAAATGATTGTCGAGATAACGGGTTTACCGGGTCATGGTAAAACATTGTATGCGTTGCAGTATGTGAAAGAATGGTCTGAGCGTGAGAATCGGCAAGTTTTTTACTCTGGTATTGCTGATTTAATGTTGCCGTGGACTGAGATTGAGCCGGAAAAATGGTTTGAATGTCCTGCCGGTTCAATTATCGTTATCGATGAATGTCAGCGTGTTTTTAGACCTCGTTCGATGGGGAAGGAAGTACCTCCGCATGTATCAAAGCTTGAAACACATCGTCATGATGGTTTTGACATTGTCTTGATTACGCAACATCCTTTATTGACTGATACTTCTGTTCGGCGGCTGGTTGGTCGTCATTATCATGTGGTACGAAATTTCGGTGCGCCAAAAAGCACTATTCATGAGTGGGGGGCTATCAAAGATTCATGTGATAAACCGTCCGGTCGTAAGGATTCGGTTAAGCATCATTGGTTGTATCCGAAATCGCTGTATGGGCTTTATAAATCTGCTGAAGTTCATACGGTAAAAATGCACCTTCCTAAGCGTATTTTCTTGATGGGGTTGTTGCCTTTGTTGGCTGGTGCGATGATTTATTACGCTGTGCAATATTTCCGTCATTTGGGGCATCCTAAAGAAGGTGCGACTGTTCAATCTGTGTCTGGTGTGGTGGCTCCTGGTGCGAGTGTTCCGGGGTCGGCTGGTGGAAAGGGAGAAAAGTATCTTGATCCGGTTGCCGATGCAAAAAATTATATGTTTATGCAGTCGCCGCGCTTGATTGCGGATTTAAAAAGCGCGCCAAAATATGACGATCTTACTAAGCCTGAAAAGGTTCCTGTGCCTGCTGCCTGTGTGAGTGGTGAGGGTTTTTGTAAATGTTATACGCAGCAGGCCACGCCGTATCCTGCTACGCCTGCGATGTGTGCCGATATCGTTGCGCATGGCTTTTTTCAGGAGTTTAATCCTGATGGGCATTCTGATAGAGAGAGAAGTAATAATGTTGTTGCTTTATCAAGTCGGTCTGGTTCGATTGGCTCTGATGCTGTCGTTGTGGCTGCTGATGCCTCTGAGCCTGTGCTGGCTGGTGATCCTGTCGTTATTCATGACGTACCGCCTCCGGTCTCACCTCCTGCGCCTCGTCCTCCGGTAGTTTTGCCGGCTCCGGGTCGTAAAACTTAAAAGGTGTTTTGATGAATAATTTGGAAACTTCGGGTGATCGTCGGCGGTGGTTGTTTGGTCTGTCGAAGTTGGCCCGGTCTTATGGGCTTGTGCGGGTTAATCACGGGCCTGTAGCACGGTCAAGGAAGTGAAGGGCGCTATGAGTCCGGCGGTTCTTTGCGAGTGCCTTTGCGGCGCTTCTCCTGCCTTCCTCGCGCTATGCAAGCCGGTTTTTGTTTGCATTGGGGAGAAAGCAAGCGCGCTTCCGTAGCGGTTCGCGTAGCGGCGCGAGGGGAAGCGCGAAGCGCTCCCCTTAAATTTATATAAGGGGCACTTAACGGAAACGGTATGCATATACCGCTGTTTTTGGCTTGTTGATCCGGTGGGGTTTTTGAAAAAAGGTTTTGTTATGGGTTCTGCGAAGCGTTTAAAGTTACTTAGATCGCGGCTGATAGCAAGGCTGCAAGCCGATAATGATCTTGTGGGCGGTGTCCAGTATTGGCGTATGCGTCATGGCCGTGTGCAAGTTGCCATTGAATCTTCTGGCCGGTTAACTCGTTGGCTGGATGTTCCGTTTTTGAGTACGTATCTTTTGCGTGTTCGCGCTGAAATTTATGGCCGTGATCGGCGGTCGCTGTTTTGAAGCAAAAAATAAAAGGCCGCGAAGTCTGCAAACTTCCGGCCTGTTGGTCGTATCTCACTTAACCATTTAACGACACTATGATTATATCAAATGATTTATATCGTGACTATGATATCAATTTTGATGCCGGTGGCATTGAATCCGATGATGAGGCTTTGGCCTGTTTCCTTTTGAATGATGGTCCGGTACTTAAAACTTGTTGGACTGTCTACGATAGGCAGTTCCCGGATGGTCAACGGGAGTTGTGTGTTTCCCGGTCTGTACGTATCCGTCAAAATGGTCCGTTGCCCTTGAATAAGTGCGCTACGCGGGGTGAATCTGAAAAACGGGTTGAACATGCTGCGGATTCTGCTAGACGTGCTAGGCAGGCTGTAAGGCTGCGCTGTAAGGCTATTTCTGCGGATCGCATGATTACTTTGACGTATCGGGAAAACATGCAATGTATGGCGCGGCTTAAAAAGGACTTTGATTTATTTCGCCGTCGCTTTCGGAAGTGCGGCGATTTTCATTATATTGCTACGGTTGAAAAGCAGGAACGTGGGGCGTTTCATATTCATATTGCTGTGCATGGTAGACAGGTCTATCAATTGATCCGGTCAATCTGGCAGTCTGTTGTTGGCCCGACGGCCGATGGCAAGACTGGCGGTCAGATTAATGTGCGTGATCCTCACAAATTTGGCTTTGGTAAGAAAGGCGCGCATAAGCTGGCTGCATACATTTCGAAGTACATTTCTAAAGATGCCGATGATTCTGAATTAAATAAAAAAAGGTATTGGACTTCGCGGGGGATTGTGGTGCCGGAAAATAATTATTATCAGCTTCCATACGGTACTGATTGTGTTGAGGCGTTCGGGCATGTGATGCGGTTGGCGTGTGAAACCAATGATGGTGATATGGTGTTTTTCGGTAATGACAGGTTAGGCATGGCTTGGTTTGCTTGTGGGCCTTCTTGACTGTCCTTGATGCCGTTTAATGTGAATGATATATATCGTATGGTTAATTAGAATTTGGCTTGCATGGTTGGTCTGTGTATGTTGTGCGTGTTCCGTCGAAGCATTGGAATATGGGTTTCTTTGATCGCTTTAAATATTTTAGGACGGTGGCTGGTGTTTGTTGTATTTTTATAGTCTCTGGTTGAGGTCTGGCTGTTGGCGGCGTGACGATTGGTTGTTTTATGGTGATGCTCGGTATGCTCTGCATGGTTTTCTTTAGCTGTTCAAATGCTTGGGCTGCTACATAGTCATAATAAATTGTTCGTATTATTCCGATGAGCAACCCGCACAGTATTAGCCATAGGATGTATTTAATGATTTTGCTTGTTTCAATATCGGTTTTTGGGTTTGTGAAGTGGTGGTAATGGTGTATATCGTTCCGGTTGGTGTCACTTTTCCGAGTAGGCTCGTTTTTTTGTATATTCCCATTTGCCGCATCATTTCCCGGTGTTCCATCGCTTGAAGTCTTAATAGTTCGGTCACCCAGTACGGTGTTTTCTGCTTTTGTGTTATCCAATTTTTGATGCATTTTTCCGATCTCCTTAAACGTTTTGCAAGTTCTGCAATGGGCATGCCTTGTGCGTAATGTTGCAATTCTTGTGGGTTGCCGTAGCGTAGATTAGGGTATTTCATTGGTTGCCTTTGTGCAATAAAAAAACGCCATTATCTGGCGTTAATTGTTTCTGCGTGGAAATAAATTTATTTACTAAATCTATTTCGGTCAAGCGGCAATTTCGTATAATTTATATTATGTCAAATTACTGAATAAACTAACCGCAATAGGGGCAAGCCTAAAAACGAATGCTTTTTAGTCAAACAACGATGCCTCCAA
>JBIODP010000009.1:0-20767 GCA_044445195.1 Burkholderiales bacterium
CGTTTATACTCCCTGAAGGATCGCATTCTGCCAATCCAAGGCAGGCCAGATCGAGGCCGCCGCCATCGTAAAAATCGAACTGCTGGTTCATATCGATCACTGCATCGGGATTGGTTGCCGCCCCGAAATTGAGGCCGCTTGCCGGCACTCCTCCTATCAAGCCAGGTTCGGCAGTCAGTGTCATGTACTTGAGAATTTTTTCCTCATTAGCGACCGCCGCGACGCCCTCCGGCATGCCGATTCCGAGATTGACCACCGCGTTAGGCAGCAATTCGAACGCAGCCCGTCGCGCGATCACTTTGCGTTCATCCAATGGCAGCGCCTCAAGGGCATCAAGCGGCACCCTCACCTCGGCGGAAAACGCGGCGTTGTAACTGGTGCCAAATGTCTGCATATGGTTTTCCGGCGCAGCCACCACGACACAATCGACCATGATGCCGGGCACTTTCACCCGCCGTGGGTTGAGTGTGCCGCGTTCGGCAATGCGCTCCACCTGCGCGATCACAATGCCGCCGCTATTCTTGGTCGCCATGGCGATTGCCAGTACATCCTGAGTCAGCGTTTCGCGCTCCATCGTGATGTTGCCTTCCGAATCGGAGGTCGTGCCTCGAATGAACGCTACCGATATTGGAAAGGTCTTGTAGAGCAGAAGTTCCTTATCGGCAATCGTTACAATCTGCACCAGGTCTTCGGACGTTTTGGCGCCAATTTTCCCACCCTCGATTCTCGGGTCCACAAACGTGCCAAGGCCGACCTTCGATAGGGTGCCGGGAAGCCCGCAAGCGATGTCCCGATAAAGATGGGAAATGACGCCAAGCGGCAGGTTGTATGCTTCAACTTTGCTTTCTATCGCTAACTTGCCAATCTTGGGAACCAGACCGTAATGGCCGCCAATCACCCGTTTCAGCAGCCCCTCATACGCCAGGTGATTGACGCCGCCATCGGCGCCATCGCCTGGCCCGCCTCCGAACAACAAGGTAAGATTCCTGGGCGAACCGGTTTCCAGAAAACGTTTCTCCAGCGCCAGCAGCAATTCAACGGGCACGCCATTGCTGCCGAAGCCCGAACAGCATAAAGTATCGCCATCATGCAAGATCGCAATCGCGTCCGCAGCGGAAACTATCTTTTTCCTCATAATTTCTCCTGATCGGTTAAATTAGAACCGTGCATTGTTCTGGCAGAGGCGCCGCGTTAATTTGCGTTTTTATGAACCCTGCCGGTTGCTCCAGCGTAATTGATGCCTACCCGACGCATTGTATCAGCGCGGCGTTTGGCATATTTGACATAGATCAGAACGCAACGGATTGTCTGCGAAGAATTTTTTAAAATCTGTGGAGCAAGCTGGTGCGTCAGCACCGCCCGGATGTTGCGGGGGAGCTGACGATTGAAAATAACGCTGTTCAGGAACTAGTTACTCCCGGTTTACAAACTCACCGGGACGCAACAAAATACCCTGCAATAGAATAGAGATTGTCTATACTCAGTACGCCTGCATCCGCGCGCAGTTTCAAATCCGCCAGCAGATAGCTGTAACGCGCTTGAGCGAGGTCGCGTTGCGCAAGATAGAGCTGCTGTTTCGCATTCAGCAAGTCGAGATTGACTCGAACGCCGCCTTTGATGCTTTGCATGGTCGCCGTAATCAGCAACTTGGCCGATTTGACCGATTTTACCAGCGCATCGATTTTTGCCAGGCTGCTAAGCGCCGCATAATGCTGTTTGTGCAAGTCAAGCAAAGTCTGATTGCTCTTGTCTTCCAGGTCGGTTTTGGCTTTTTCGTAATTTGCGCTTGCCTGGCGCGTAGAAGCGCTCACCGAGCCTCCCGAATAGATGGGGATGGTGAGCTGCACGCCGAGGCTGCCGACATTTGAGTTGGTGGTATAGGTATCGATCGTGTCGGCTTTGTCCTTGGTGACGCTGGCAACCAGATCGAGATGCGGCAGCTGGCCGGCGCGATTTTTGTATATCTCTTGCTGGGCAACCTCTACCGCATAGCGTTGCGCCTGAATGTCCGGGTTATGTTGCAATGCCAACTGCTTCCAGTCTTCGAACGCAGCCGGTTGCAGCGGTCTTGCCTGAAAATTCTCCGATAAACCGTCCAGTCGGTTGACCTCGCTTCCAACAATCGCTGCCAAGGCATGAAAACTGGTTGCCCGGCTATCTTTTGCTTCAATCAGTTGCGCTTCCGCCAAGTCGAGTTTGGCCTGGGTTTCCAGCATGTCGGTCCTGGTTCCTTCGCCTCGTTTGAACATGCGGTCATTCGCTTGCTTTTGCTCGGCAAATGTATCGCGTTGGGCGCTTGCCAGATTAAGCAGATCACCCGCATACAAGGCGTCAACATAGGCACTGACCAGACGTATCACCAACTCCTGCTTGCGTGCGGAAAACTGGGCCTCGCTATAATCGGACTGAGCGATACCTTCACGATAGCGGGCAACGCCTTCCGGGCTGTACAAGGGCTGGCGCAAAGTCAGGCCACCGGTCGAGCTGATATAAATCGGCTTTGTGCTTGCATAGCCGCCGTTGCCGTTTGGCTGCGTGGTTTCAGCCCAGTTCTTGTTGCCCGAATAATTGATCGACAGGTTCGGCAATAAATTGGAGCGGCCCAATGTCCTGTTTTCTTTTCCGGCATCGCTCTCATGAATGGCGGAATGGTAAATGGGATCGTTTTGCAGCGCGGCGTTATAGGCTTCCAGCAAGCCCAGTGCGAAAGCATTACCAACCGGCGCCAGCAAGCCTGCGCCCAGCAGGCTTGCCGCGATGCGTCTCATCGGCAGGATGCGCGGGTTGATGGACGAAAAAGAGCACGAAAAAATGCACGAAAAAAAGCGGGTCATACTCACTCCTCCGTCATTGACGTCTTGGCGCGGTCGAATACAGGTTTCAACAAATAACTCATCATCGTGCGCTCGCCCGTATTGACAAATACTTCCACCGGCATGCCGGCGCGGATCTGCATGTGCGCGATCATCTTCTTGCCGGCAGGCGTTGCTTCCGCCTTCAATTTGTAGTACGCCTGGCCGGTTTTCTCATCCACCAGACGGTCGGCCGATACCTGCGTGACGATACCCGGTATATGCGGGGTCTGGTTTTGATTGAACGCGGAAAAAATCATGTCTGCTTTAAGCCCAACGTGAACCTTGTCGATCAGATTGATCGGTATCTGGCCTTCGACTATCAGCGGGTCTTCGCTTGGAACAATATCCATCATGCGAAAGCCGGGTGGAACTACGCCGCCGCGCGTGAAAATATTGAGGGCAACCACGGTGCCATCCACAGGCGCCCTTACCAACGCATTTGCCAATTCAAAATCCTGTTCTTTCAACCGGTTAGCCAGCGAATCCGCTTCCTTTTCCACGTCGGCAAGTTGCGAACGCACTTCTTTTTGATATTCTTGTTGACGTTGAATTTTGTGCAGCGTGAGTTCCGAGACTTGTCTTTGTATGTGGCCGATGTTGCCGATATCTTCAGCTATCGTGCCATTAACCTGCGCATAAGTACGCTCCAGTTCCAACAGGCGGTTGCGGGCAATATAACCTTCTTTGGCCAGATCGCGCATGCCGTCCAATTGCTCCTTCAAGAATTGCAATTGCAGTTTCATATTTTTGCGCGACTCTTGCAGCCCACGCTCTTGCGATTTCATCCCCTCGATATTCTCGTCGATAGCCGCCAACTCATGTTGTATGGCAGAGCGGCGCGAGTTGAACAACTCATTTTGGGTGCTGATGTCATTGGCCACGCGCGGATCGTTTTTTGCGTTTTCCAGTTCAGGCGGAAACGCCACCACAGACTTGCCGTCGCGTTCCGCCATTAGCCTTGCTTGTGCGGCGCGCTCAATAAAATACTGTACGCGGGTGATCTCCGCCTGCGACTTGACCAGCACATCGTTCATCTTGACCAGCACTTGACCGGCTTTGACGACGTCGCCTTCCGCCACCAGGATATCTGCAACAGTGCCGCCGGGCTGATACTGTATTGCTTTGCGATTGGAGGAGACTGTTACCGTGCCGATTACCGGCACGCCTTTGTCCAGTGGCGCAAACATCGCCCATAGCAGAAAACCGCCGACTCCGGCCAATACAACCCACCAGCCCAGCCGTGTATGAAGCGTTGCATCGGTATTGATCGGTTGTTGCGAAACATCGTGTACGACGACTTCTGTAGCGTCGGATTTTTTATCAAATACCTTCCTCATCATCATCCCTGTGCTGTTGCGGTGGTTAAGCTGTTACTGGCGGCGATGCGACGCGCCTCTGTGTCGGCTTGTTGCTGCGCTGCCTGTTGATTACCTTGTTGTATGGCTTTTAGCACGTCGGCAGTCGGCCCAAACATTTGCGAGGCGCCGTCACGCAGGTACAGCAACTTCGTGGTGATGCCGATTATAGTGGTGCGATGCGTAATCAGCACGATGGTTTTGCCGCGCTGGCGTAAATCCTGGATCGCCGCGACCAGGGCCGCTTCGCCGACATCATCCAGATTGGAGTTCGGTTCATCCAGCACGATGATAGACGGATCGCCATACATTGCGCGAGCCAGGCCGAGACGCTGTTTCTGCCCGCCGGACAATCCGGCGCCGCCATCACCCAACAGGGTGTCGTAACCTTGTGGAAAATGCAGAATCATGTCATGCACACCGGCACGCTTGGCGGCAATGATGACTTTCTCCGATTCCACATTTCCAAAACGCGCGATATTTTCGCTGATGCTGCCACTAAATAATTCGATATCCTGGGGCAAATAACCGATGTTGGGACCAAGTTCGTCCTTGTTCCACTGAAAAATATCTGCGGAGTCCAGACGCACCTTGCCCATCAATGCCGGCCATACCCCTACCAGCAACCGGGCCAGAGTCGATTTGCCGGCGCCGCTTGGGCCGATCACGCCGAGAATTTCGCCCGGTTGAATCGCAAAACTCAAATTTTTTATCACCGGTACTTTGGCGCCGGGTGGGGCAGCCGTTACGCCTTCAACCGACAGTGCTCCCTCCGGTTTGAGCAATGCCATGCCTGCCTGGCGCGGCGGATTTTCTCCCAATAACAGTGTCAGGCGACCATAAGCGCTACGCGTGCTGCTCCATTGCTTCCATACGCCAATCACCATCTGAACCGGGCTGAGCGCACGCCCCATCAAAATCGATGCGGCGATCATCATGCCCGGCGTTATCTTGCCCTCCACAGCTAGCAAAGCGCCATATCCCAATATGAGCGACTGCAGTGAAACCTGTACAAATTTCGTCACAGCCTGCACTATGCCGGCTTTCTCGCTCGCCTCTGCTTGCAGTTGCAAGAATCTTCCGTGCAATTTGAACCAGCGATGCATCAGGTTGGGTAGCATGCCCATCGACTCGATAACCTCCGCATTGCGCAGATTGTTGGTTGCCAGCGTGGTCGATGCAATCGCCATACTGTTGGCTTCCGCCAACGGCTTGCGCGACACCACTTCATTAATATAGGCCAGTACCACCAGGATAGCGGTACCCAGCAGCGCAAATACGCCCAGCGAAGGTTCAAACAAAAAGATGACAATCAGATAGACGGGAAACCAAGGCGCATCGAAAAATGCAAAAAGCGCGTTACCGGTGAGAAACTGGCGAATATTGGTCAAGTCAGCCAATGCTTGCCCGGCATTGCCGCCGCCTTTTTTCAAGCTCTGTTCAAATGCCGCAGTATAGACGCGCTTATTTAATTGCATGTCCAATCGCGCGCCGACCCGAATCAGCACAAAGCTGCGCACAAACTCCAACGCACTCATGAAAACATAGGCTCCCAACATCATCAATGTCAGCATCAACAAAGTGATCTCGTTGCGACTGGGAATCACCCGATCATAGATTTGCAGCATATAGAGCGACGGCACCAGCATGAGCAGGTTGATAATTGCGCTGAATACACCAACCGTTCGAAATGCGCTTTTATATCCGACCAGCACCTGCGCAATTTCGTTTTTCGGAATTTGGAATTTGGATTTCATCTAGATTAATGGAACGCAACAAAGTAAAAAAAGCAAACCTTCCGGTGCAATAACGAAAGGGCGACTAAAGACGATGGAGGGTGGCGCAGATTTTTTCATGCTGAAGAGTCTGATTATGCCTAATTAGCGGATAGTGGATGTCGGATCTATTGATCAATGCATGCGATATTCGTTAATTTCCCTCTGATTATGTGATCTACATCACATTTTTCAAAGTCTAGCACAGGATAAAGCGCAATGCCAAGCATTTAAACTCGCTACGCGATGATGATTTTACGGATATCCGATAGTGAAGTTGGTGAAAATAGGATAGCAAATACGGTCTCGACAAGCCGACGCAGCGATTATTGCAATTTATGTGATCGGGCCACTACACGGATTAATGCAACGGCAAGCCCTAACTCCTTGATTTGATGCAGATCAAAGAAGTAATAATTGCCATCATGTTAAAGTTTGTGCGATGGGTCTGTATCCTAGGCGCGCGAAATTTTCGATTCGTTTTGCCGTGCTTTAACGGGTGTTTTTGCAGGCAGGGATGCCGGTCTTCTCGAAAAATAATCATTGGGAATGTGAAAATGAGCGTACGCAAGAGCTCGCTCAAGTTTAAAGTCGGTTTGTATCTTGCCCTCACTTTGACCGTGGCAATGACGTTATTCACGCTGCTGGTTGTCGAACATCAGCGCGATGAACTGCGCGACGCGACGGTAAGCCATCTTTCCAATCTCTCCGATGTCATCACCAAAAGCACCCGCTATGCGATGCTTCAGCACAAACCTGAATATGTAAAACAAATCATTCAGGATGTAGCAAAACAGGAGAACATTGCCAAGGTCCGGGTATGGAACAAGGGGGGCAAGATACTCTATTCTTCCTATATGCCTGAAGTGGGGCAGGTGCTGGATCGTAATGCCGATGGCTGCACATTGTGCTATCCGTATGCCGCGCCCGGAAAACAGGCATTGACTCCGACGACTTCCAGAATTTTTTTTAGTCCCGACGGGCGCAGGATGATAGGCAGCATGGAGGTACTCCACAATGAGCATTCCTGCTTCTCCGCGGCATGTCATGAACACGATAAGTCCGATCCGGTGCTGGGAGTCCTGGATATCGTTTATTCCGTAGACGAAATCGACAAAAAAATGACCAGCCACAGTTTTATTATCGCCGGATTATCGCTGGGTTTCATCATTATTGTTTCTCTCTTCGTTAGCGGCTTCGTCAGCCGTTTGGTGTATCGGCCTTTGCGCGATCTGGAAACCGGCTCCAAGAGGCTCTCGTCCGGTAATCTGAGTCAACTGATTCCGGTGAGAAGCCATGACGAGTTCGGGGAAGTCGCTGAATCGTTCAACGCCATGACGGTGGCCTTGAAAAATTCCCAGAGCGAATTACGGGAGTGGGGTCATACGCTGGAGCAAAAAGTCGAGGAAAGGACGAAACAACTGCGCATTGCCCAGGCCGAAACGACGCGGACGGAAAAACTGGCCTCGGTCGGACTGTTTGCTTCGGGAATCGCCCATGAATTGAACAATCCTCTGACCGGTGTACTGACATTCTCGCATCTGGTGCGGAAAAAAATGCCGGATGGAAGTCAGGATGCGGAAGATCTCGACCTTGTGATACGCGAGACCAAGAGATGCGCTACGATCATCAGGCGGCTTCTGGATTTCGCGCGCGAGAAAAAACCGGAGAAGAAATTTACTGATCTCAACAAGATTATCGAGGAGACCAAACGCATAGTCGAACAGCCTGCGTCCCTGAATAACATCCGGATTACGGTAGATCTCGATCGGGAGCTTCCGCAGATATGGATAGACGCAGACCAGATCCAGCAGGTGATCATGAATATGCTGGTCAATGCCCAGCACGCAATCGGAAATGGGGGGGGCATTACCGTCGAAACCCGTTGTGTGTCTGGGCTCAGGCATCCAGAGCCAGGCGTCAAGGCGTATCCCATGGTGGAGATTGCTATCACCGACAGCGGCTGCGGGATTTCCGAGGAAAACCTGCAAAGGATTTTCGATCCATTTTTTACGACCAAGGAAGTGGGCAAGGGAACGGGTCTAGGCCTGTCGGTCAGCCACGGGATCATTCAGTCCCACGGTGGGGCGATTGAAGTGGAAAGCAAGGTTGGGGAAGGCACTACCTTCTACATTTATCTTCCCCTGGGGTCGCCAGAGGATATTGAAAGCCGTCAAGGCAGGAGCAAGCAATGAACGCCAGGATACTAGTCGTTGATGATGAGGACATCGTCGTCAAAAGCTGTCTGCGCATACTCGGCGATAATGCCTACGAGATTGAGACTGCGCAAAGCGGCCCTGAAGCGCTGAGGAAAATCGAAGACGATCGTTTCGATGTACTTATCCTGGACATCATGATGCCCCAGATGGATGGCATGGAAGTGCTGCAGCGAGTCAAGGAAACGCATCCGGACATCGATGTCATCATGGTTACCGGACTTTCCCAGATTGAAACTGCAGTGCGTTCCATGAAGTTGGGCGCTTTCGATTACCTGCCCAAGCCGTTTGATCCGGATGAACTCAAGCTGGTGGTGGGACGGGCGCTGGAGAGGCGGCGGCTGCTGCAGGAAAATCTCAATCTAAAAAGCGAATTGAGCTCAAAATACCGATTCGAGAACATCGTCGGTTCCAGCCAGGCAATGCATCATGTTTACCGCTTGATCGCCAAGTGCGCCCCCACCAATAGCACCGTCCTGATTACGGGGGAAAGTGGAACGGGAAAGGAACTTGTTGCCAGAGCAGTCCATTTCAACAGCCTGCGCAAGGACAAGGTTTTTATTGCGGTTGACTGCAACTCGCTGAGCGAAACTCTGCTTGAAAGTGAATTGTTCGGCCATGTCAAGGGAGCTTTCACCGGCGCCGTGACCAACAAGCGAGGGATGTTCGAAAGCGCGGACGGCGGAACGCTGTTCATGGATGAAATTTCGAACATCTCTCTTTCCACCCAGGCCAAGCTGCTCAGGGTCATACAGGAACGGGAGTTCAGGGCAGTCGGGGATAGCCGCACCCAAAGCACCAATATCAGGCTGATTGCCGCTACCAACAAGGATCTCAAGGTGATGGTGTCGGAAGGCACGTTCCGCGAGGATCTGTTTTACCGCATTAATATTTTCCCCATTTTGCTGCCGCCGCTGCGAGAACGTCGCGAGGATATTCCGGCTCTGGCTTTTCACTTTCTCAAAGCATTCAGCAAGGAATTGAAAAAGGAATCGGTTGAATTTTCAGAGAGCGCATTGAGTTCGCTGGTGAATTATGACTGGCCGGGAAATGTCAGGGAGCTGGAAAATACGGTGCATCGCGCCATGATCCTGACAAGCGACAAGGTAATACGCCAAGCCCATCTAACGAACATTATCGATCTTTTGCCGCACGCCGACCTGGATGTTCCCAGGACCAGCGATGAACTGAAGCGTATCAAAAAAGCGGCGCGGGAAAAATCTGTCGAAGGCATCGAGAAACTGTTCATACTCGAGGCGCTCAAAAGAAATTCCTGGAACGTGACTAACAGTGCCGAGGAAACCGGTATGCTGCGCGCGAATTTTCAGGCCATCATGAAAAAATACGATATCCGGATTCGTGGCATGGAACCGGAACCCGGTGAATTCTAGCGTGTAACTATTCAGCCGCTGGCGCGAGTGCGGAGTGCGTTTTGGGGAAAGATCGCGTATTCAAGTAAACGGGCTCATTACCGCTGGTTACTTGCGTCATGCGCATCCTGCCCGTACTTCATTGAATCGCTCGCGCTGCATTTTTCTCCAAAATGCACTCCGCACTCGCGCCAGCGGCTGAATAGTTACGCGCAATTACTGGTGTAATTTAATCTCGAAGGCGCGCTCAACCCGCCTTGTCAGAAGGGGCAAACAGCGTTGTTGTTTGCCCGATTGCATGGGTTGCTGTTACCGTTATTAGTGATGATGGCCTTCGCCTTCTTCTTCAACCTCTTCATAGCCGGTGATCATGGCCTTGATATGAGCGGTGCGTGTATGCCCCAGGGTTGCCAGGTACGGATGGAAAAAGATAAAGAATACAAAGAAAATAAATCCAAGAACGTGCACGGTATCCACAATCCGGATGCCGCCGAATAATTCGATGGCTTTTTGAAAACGCTGCGTGTCCCAGAGCAGCAGTCCGGTAAAGAACTGGAATGGAACGATGAATAGCATGATGATCTGATAGGTCATGCTCTGCATCGCGTTGAATTTCTCATACTCGCTGACCTGATGGGGATTGGGATCCCCCTTGAATATGCCATAGCCGTAATACATGGCTTGACGGAAGCTTGCGCGGAAATGTTTTGCCGGATTCAACTCAGGAAGATAGACTTTGATCTTGTCGGTAAAGAGATAAAATAAGAACCAGATAAAAAAGTTACCTATCAGCACAAAGCCTACCCAGTTGTGTACCGTGACAGCAATCTTGAAAGGCACCACGTTAACCAGGCCGATATACCTAATCTGAACGCCGGTCAGTATCATCAGGATAAAGCTTGATGCATTTATCCAGTGCCAGATCCTAACCGGCAGGGGGTGTACATATATTCTGTGCATTTTCGCCGCTCCTACTTTTTGGTTGTATCGGGTTTCTTGGAATTATCGTCAGATAATGGCCGATCTGTGGTTTGAAGATGTTCGGTTTTTCTTTCCGCTTCCATTCTCTTCAAATAGATTTTAAACAGCCAGTTCAGACTTACATGACCGATGGGGAATGCAATGCCTGCCAACAAGGCTAGAACGAAAAGAACATCCAGAATCTTGATTCTGGTACCGCCGATGGCGTAAAACCCTCGCACGGAATCCATGGAAATCGTGGAAGTCAATACTTCTTTTTGGGCGCCATGCTGGACTGTCAGTCCATCGGGACGGTCAATGGAGATCACGACAGTCTGGAAAACATCTGCACCTGCGCGGTGGCAAGTATTGCAATCCTTGATTGCGTGAGACTTATCCACCAACTGGTGGGCTTCGGCTCCCGAACTTACTTCCAGACGTCCCCGCAAAACCGTTGTGCCAACGCTGCCTTCGCGGTTGAACTCTTTCAACAGGCTTTGCAATGCCAAGGCATTCAATCCCTGTCCTTGAATATCGGCTGCCTGGACAAAGTTTTCAAACTGCGGCACACCTTGTTTCTCCGTGATGTCCTTGTTTGCCTTGCTGTCGTAAAGCCTGAGGTCTACCCGTCTTTTCGCCGTCGGCACGTGGCAGACTGGGCATGAAATCGCCTCAAAATGCTGTTCGGCGTTAGGTAGCCACTGTTGATGCTTAGATAATGCCCCCTTGTGGCAATTCAGGCAGGCGTCCTTGATCCGGCCTTCTGTCGATGCTGCTTTTATCTCATGCGACTGGTGGCAGTCGGCGCAGATAGGCGCTTTCTTTACATCAGGCCCCAATTTGCCGACCTGTTTACTGCGTTCAAGGCCATGTACGCTAGAGGCATATGCCGTATAAATCTTTTCGTGACATTTTTTGCAGGGGACATCGACCATAGGCCCGGATGCCGAATGAGACCGGACCGCATGCGGGTCATGGCAGTCGGAACAAAGCGGCGCGTCTTTATTGCCTTCGCGCACGAGCGCGGCATGCAGGCTGTCATTATAGAGTTTGACATTTTTCTTATGGCATCTGCGGCAGACTGCAACTTCGGCAATCGCATACTCCCGCGTGCCTATTTGCTGGTTGTCCGCCTTCGCATGTTGATTGTGATCGCTTTCAGGATCGAGTTTTTTATGGCAATCGGTACAACCAGGATTATGGACCGATTCGGAAAAAAGCTTGTTGTCGACATGCAGCGAGATCGTTTTTCCATCCGCTCTTTTCTTGCTGTAATCTTGCTTCGCGTGGCAGTCTAGGCATGCCTTATCCTCATTGGATATAACCCCCGTCGTGGCATGCGCCGGCATGCTGCATATGCCGAAAAAGATGATCGCCGCAATGAAAGAAAAAATATAATTAATTTCTAAAGTGAATTTAGAAAAATCTCTACGGATATTGGTCATAACAATTTCCCTGTATTTCGATTCCATTGCCAGACTGGGTAGTCGACTGTATAGCCGGGAGTACTCGCCTTCTCTGATAACCGGTAGCACAATCGCTGTATATGTTTTAAACATACGCTGGCATTGGCATCGACATGTTGATCTGGATCAAAACCAAGATAACGAGGTATTCGATCGAAGGGCAAATCTACTATAGAAGCCATATTATTTATTCCAGTGAATGGGGTAATAATCTCAAACCAGCGGAACGCCGATTTTATGCAGTGTCCATTTCTTTTGCCTGATGGCGGAATTCGCCACCTTGATGACTTGACCGGGATCGACCGGTTTGGCAAGATAGTCATAAGCACCCAGCCGGATCGCTTCCGTCGCCGTTTCGACCGATGGATAACCTGTGATCACAACAACCTCGCTCTCCGGCCATCTCTCCTTGATCGTCTTGAGAATCGACATGCCGTCCATGCCCGGCATGCGAAGGTCTAGCAGAACTAAATCGAAGGCATCGCGCTCCATTTCCCGCAATGCTTCGATCCCGTTCCAGACAGCTTCAACATTGCAATCGGCCTTGGCCAACAGCCTGAGATGACTAAGCCGTACGATTTCCTCATCATCTACGATAAGAATTTTTGATCGATCGTCCATTTCGTGGCCTCTCGCATTCTTGAGCATTGTTAGTTGACCAAATTCAGCAATATCCATGCCACTGGTTTTCTGTCTATTCTGCCTAAGCACAGTCCTTTCAGCTGGTTAAATTTTTATTCCATTCGATTGGACGGAACTTTAATTTCAATATTCACCCGACAAGTACGTAACTCTTGTACGTCTCCAATTGAGCAAATGCAGATCGAAGCAAATGGCATATGGCGCGAACAGGTAGCCACTGCTGCTATGCAGCACTGACCGCCTGTTCGCGCCATTCGCAACGGATGGTTAACCGATAATCAGGTTGACCCAACTGCATAAAATATTTGTACTACGTAAAAATCGTTTATCTGATTGAATTTAAAGGCGGATTAGAAAAAATATCAAATCTGAGTGTATAAAAAATATATACATGAAGAGGGTTTTTGTGCGCTCATGAGGGAACATGGATGTTTCTCTTTCGGAACAATGTACTGAATGTGAATCTCTGTTTATAAGATTTATCCGGGAATTCTGTGCGCCAAGGGAGAAATACGTAACATCTAGAGGTATTTCGGCGGATATTTTTCACCACCGTTGCCGTGCTATTTTCTCGCGGAGCAAGGCTACATGCGGGTTTCCAAGAGATTCACTGAAATAGAACCTCCTTATGTCGTCACACTGAAAAATTTGCCGTCGGAAAAATTTTCAAAGTAGCACTTTTCGAATGTTCAGATCATGGCACGGACATTGCCTATTGAAGATCATGACAGCAAGAATTCGATTACTGCAACGCAAGGAGGATATCATGAGTGCCGCACGCAAAATTCTGGTTGTTGACGATGATCCCGTAGTCGGCAAAAGCTTCGACCGGGTTCTGAGCAACAAGGGGTATGTAGTGATCACCGCCAGCAATGGCGAGGAAGCGCTACGCAAGATTAAAAACGAGCACTACGATCTGGTGTTCACCGACATCAAGATGCCGGGAATAAGTGGCATTGAAGTTGCCGAACGGGTCAAGGCAAGTCAACCATGGCTACCGGTAGTAATTGTCACCGGTTATGGATCTGGCGCCAATGAAGCCCGCGCCGAAGCCGCCGGCGTGTCGGGTTTCCTGCACAAGCCGCTATCGCCGGAAATGATCGAAGAAAGCGCTGAATCGGCGCTCTGCGATACGCATGTTGCCAAGGTATCGGCGCCTGCGCAAGCGAAGGTTAAAGCCCCGGTTAAAGACACTCCTGCAGTCAAGGCTGCGAAGGGCGTATTCAATACGGTCAAGAATATCATCCTGTTCTTCGCATCGCCGTTTATCGGTTTGGCTTATCTGTTCGCCATGCCTTTCGTGGGGTTCGGCGCGCTGATCTGGCTCGGCGGCAAAATGCTGATCAAGAAAGTGCCGGCCATTAAGACTATTTCCCTGCTCTGTATAGCGCCCTTTATCGGTCTGGCCTATTTCCTCGCACTGCCTTTTGCCGGGATAGGCATGCTGGCCTGGTTTGGTACGAAGGCTTTGGTCAGACGCAATTGAGCAGGGTGATCGGCAAGAAATTCGGACCCGCCGTGTGCGGGTTTGAATTGGAGTAATAAAAAGGTAATACGAGGTTCACACGCTGTACTCACATTTCACATCACATAGAAAGGTTACATCATGGCTACATTGAAAAAACCGTTGCTTGTTTTTGCAACGCTCGTCCTGGCTTCCTCTGCTACATTCGCGCTCGACGATGCAGCCCGGAAAACGTTGATGACGGATAATAAATGCTTTAAATGTCATGCCGTCAGCGAAGAGAAAGATGCTTCTTCCTACCATAAAATTGCCGGCAAATATAGCGGGAAGGCAGATGCCGCGAGCAAGCTTTTCACGCATCTTACTACCGGCCCGATGGTCAAGATTGACGATGCCGACGAGCATCACGCCAAGCTGAAAGCTTCTGATGCCGATATCAAGGACGTCATTGCGTGGATTTTGAAGCAGTAATAAAAGCCCGGTATTCTTCAGCAGCGGAATACCGGACTTTTGTGTCCTGTGCGGGGGCAGCAGCGATTCATGCCGCCCCTTGACGCAATGTGAAGACGATGGATTTCAGTCTTGGCGAGCTCTGTTTATCAAGAATGCAAGGATACGGAAGAAGATTCGGGCAGTTCTCTGCGTTATTACGTTCGGCGCCTGATTGCCCGCCAGCCGATATCGCGGCGAAATTGCACGCCATCGAAATGAATTTGCTCAATTGCCTGATAGGCATGGTTTTGCGCCATTTTGACGCTGTCTCCCAAGCCGACCACGCACAATACCCGGCCGCCGCTAGTGATTAGCTTGCCGTTGTCTAACGTAGTGCCGGCATGAAATGTCACGCAGTCAGGCGTGTCTGCAGGAATGCCGGTTATGGGGTCGCCTTTGCGCGGCGCATCCGGGTAACCGGCGGCAGCCATGACTACGCCTAGTGCCGTGCGGCGATCCCATTCCAGTTCGACCGCATCGAGCGTGCCGTTGACCGCGTGTTCCAATATGGATAGCAAGTCGGTTTTAAGGCGCGCCATGATCGGTTGCGTTTCAGGGTCGCCCATGCGGCAATTGAACTCCAGCGTCTTGGCATTGCCCTTGGCGTCGATCATCAGGCCTGCATACAGAAAACCGGTATAGTGGAAGCCTTCCTTGGCCATGCCATGGACCGTAGGGATAATGATTTCACGCATCACGCGCGCATGCAGTTCGGGCGTGACTATCGGTGCCGGCGAATAGGCGCCCATGCCGCCGGTGTTGGGGCCGGCGTCGCCTTCTTGCAGGCGTTTATGGTCCTGGCTGGTGGCGAGCGGAAGGATATTTTTGCCGTCAACCATGACAATGAAACTGGCTTCTTCGCCGGATAGAAACTCTTCTATCACTACCTTCGCGCCGGCATCGCCGAAGCGATTGTCGGAAAGCATCATGTCGATCGCATCGTGCGCTTCAGTCGGTGTCATGGCCACCACCACACCCTTGCCGGCAGCAAGTCCGTCGGCCTTGATGACGATGGGCGCGCCATGCGTATCGATATATTGATGCGCGGCGCGGGCATCGGAGAAGGTCTGATAGTCGGCGGTCGGAATCGAATGCCGCTTCATGAACGCCTTCGCAAAATCCTTTGAACTTTCAAGTTGCGCAGCTTCCTTGGTCGGGCCGAAAATCTTCAGGCCTTGTTCGCGGAATAGATTGACAATGCCGGCCGCAAGCGGCGTTTCCGGGCCCACTACCGTTAGCGCAATATGTTCTTGCTTGACGAACTCAACCAGAGCAAGCGGATCGTTGATCGGTACATTCTGCAGGCGGATGTCAAGTGCCGTGCCGCCATTTCCCGGCGCCACATAGACCACTTGAACCCGCTCCGATTGAGCGATTTTCCAAGCCAGGGCATGTTCGCGGCCGCCTGAACCGATTACCAGAATTTTCATGGGAGGGAATAATAAAAAGGGCTTGGTCTCTTACACATCGATCACGGCGTTGGTATACACCTCTTGCACATCGTCCAGGTTCTCTATGGCATCAAGCAATTTTTGCATTTTGATGGCGTCGTCACCGGTAAACACGGTTTCGGTCGCCGGTTTCATCGTTACCTCTGCCATTTCAGCCTTGAAGCCGGCTTTTTCAAGTGCGTCCTTGACGGACGACAGATCGTGCGGCGGGCAGATCACTTCAATCCCGCCTTCATCGTCGGTGATGACGTCTTCCGCTCCGACTTCCAGCGCCTTTTCGATTAGAGCATCTTCATTTGTGCCGGGAGCAAAAAATAATTGTCCGCAATGCTTGAACAGAAAAGCAACCGACCCTTCAGTTCCCATATTGCCGCCGAATTTGGAAAATGCATGCCGCACTTCGGCTACCGTTCGAACCCGATTGTCCGTCATGCAATCGACGATGATGGCGGCGCCGTTTATGCCATATCCCTCATAGCGGATCTCCTCGTAATTGGCGCCATCCAGGCCTCCCGTGCCGCGCGCTATCGCTCGCTGCACATTATCTTTCGGCATGTTGGCGTCGGCAGCTTTTTCAACGGCAAGGCGCAAGCGGGGGTTGGTATCGATATCGCCGCCACCCATACGAGCGCCAACGGTAATTTCCTTGATCAAGCGCGTCCACACTTTACCGCGCTTGGCATCGGTGGCGGCTTTCTTATGCTTGATATTGGCCCATTTACTATGTCCAGCCATGACGACTCTTTTCTGTGATAAGTTGGTCGAGAGCCTGCAAGACAACGGAAGGGAGCGGTTTAAGACGCGCTCCCGGAGCGGACATATGCATAAATCCATTCTCGAAAGACCTGCAGACCATCTATAATTTTACCATACCAAGCGCTGCTAAAATCGTTCTGAAAGCCGCAAGGAATTTTGCAATGCGTTAATTTTGGCCTCAATTCCAAGACTTGCCAACGAAATCGCCTGCTCCTGCTATGCTAGTGCAGATTTACCTGATAACTGATATTGATTGTGAGAATCACCATGCCTCAACAGAAAGGTCCCACTTCCGATGCACCGGGTGACCAAACCCTGGTTTATGTTGCGCCCTGCGATTTGCCGACGCCATGGGCAACGTTTCGGTTGCACGCGTTTGTGGAAAAATCAACCGGTAAAGAGCACTTGGCGCTGACTTTGGGCGATGTCGCCGATGGCCAACCGGTGCTGGTACGCATGCATTCGGAATGCCTGACCGGCGACGCCTTGTTCAGTCAGCGTTGCGATTGCGGAGCGCAGTTGGAGACTGCGCTCCGCAGAATCGCCACCGAAGGGCGGGGCGCGTTGTTATATTTGCGCCAGGAAGGGCGCGGCATAGGACTTGTCAATAAAATCCATGCCTACCGGTTGCAAGATGCGGGAGCCGACACGGTCGAGGCCAATCAGGAGTTGGGGTTTGCGCCGGACCAACGCAATTACCGCCTGTGTCAACCAATGCTGCAACGGCTTGGCATCACCGCACTGCGCCTGATGACTAATAATCCACGCAAGATAGACGCGATAGAATCGATGGGCGTGCAGGTGGTGGAACGAATTCCGCTGATAATCAAACGAAATCCCCATAACGAACGATACCTGACCACCAAGGCCGCAAAACTAGGGCATTTAATGCCGCTTTGATATTTACTATGCATACCGATACTCACCAAGCAATTACGCACCAAGCAATATATCGCAAGAATTACGCCGTTCCCCATTTTCACGTCGAAATGGTAGAAATGGGTTTCGATCTTGACCCGGAAGCCACTCGCGTCGCCACGCGTCTGACGATGAAGCGTAATCCCGCCGTCGGTCCCGGCGCAAGCCTGGAGCTATACGGCGAAGAGCTGACGTTGCTTCAATTGCGGATGAACGGCACCTTGCTGACCAAGGACTCCTACCGCCTGGATCGTGGCGGGTTGCAGATTGCCAATGCGCCGGAAAGCGTCATCCTGGAGATTGAAACCCTGGTTCGCCCGGACAAAAATACCTCGCTAATGGGCTTGTACGTATCGAACGGCAATTTTTTCACCCAATGCGAAGCCGAAGGTTTCCGAAAAATTACTTACTTCCCGGATCGTCCTGACGTGATGGCGAAATACACGGTGATGTTGCGTGCGGATAAAGCAAGGTATCCGGTTTTATTGTCGAATGGTAACCTGATTGAAGAGGGCGATCTGGGCGATGGACGCCATTATGCAAAATGGGAAGATCCATTCAAAAAACCATCTTATCTGTTTGCTCTGGTGGCCGGCGATCTGGTGTGCAGGGAAGAGCGATTCATGCTTAAAACGGGACGCGCGGCATTGTTGCAGGTCTGGGTCGAGGACGGCAATCTGGACAAGACGCAGCATGCGATGAATTCCCTGAAAAATAGCATACGCTGGGATGAAGAGCGCTTTGGCCTGGAACTCGACCTGGATCGTTTCATGATTGTGGCAGTCGGCGATTTCAATATGGGTGCGATGGAAAATAAAGGCTTGAATATATTCAATACGAAATATGTGCTGGCGAACGAACGTATTGCCACCGACGTCGATTATGCCAACATCGAGTCGGTGGTGGGTCATGAATACTTTCACAACTGGACCGGTAATCGGGTCACTTGCCGCGACTGGTTTCAATTGTCGTTGAAAGAGGGTTTGACCGTCTTCCGCGATCAGGAATTTTCAGCAGACATGATCGGCGCCGATAGCGGGCGCGCAGTCAAGCGCATTGAAGATGTGCGTGTGCTGCGTCAAACGCAATTTCCGGAAGATGCCGGCCCTATGGCGCATCCGGTGCGCCCCGACTCCTATGAAGAAATTAATAATTTTTACACGGTAACAATTTATGAAAAAGGGGCGGAAGTCGTGCGGATGATGCAGACCTTGCTCGGCCGCGACGGTTTTCGCAAGGGCATGGATTTGTATTTTCAAAGGCATGATGGGCACGCGGTCGAATGCGATGATTTTCGCATGGCGATGGCCGATGCAAACCAGCGCGATTTGAGGCAGTTCGAACGTTGGTATAGCCAGGCAGGCACGCCGCGCGTGACGGCTGAAGCGCAATACGATGCAAATGAAAAGACTTATGCACTGACCTTGTCCCAATCTTGTCCGGCAACGCCGGGACAAGCCGATAAGTTGTCTTTTCATATTCCGGTAGCGGTCGGCTTGTTGGGCCGCGATGGTCGCGACTTGCCTTTGCAACTGCATAATGGAAAAACGGATTCCGGCCAGATATCGGTAACATCGCACACGCGTGTTCTGGAATTGGTCGAACCGCAGCAAACCTATTGCTTCATCGGGGTTGACGAGGCGCCGGTAGCATCCATCCTGCGTGATTTTTCGGCGCCCGTCATACTGGAATTTAATTATAGCGATGCTGAACTGGCCTTCCTGATGGCGCACGACAGCGACCCGTTCAATCGATGGGAGGCCGGGCAAAGGCTGGCGATGCGTCGATTATTGACGCTTACGCGCATAGTGCAAAAGGACGGAGAAAATGCGCTGACGGTCGATGCCGCGCTCGCCGGGGCGCTACGTGTTACGTTGAACGATGCGGCGCTCGATCCTGCCTTTCGTGAAGTGGCGTTGACGCTGCCGTCGGAAACGATGATTGCGGAACAGATGAGCGTAATCGATCCGCAGGCGATACATACTGCGCGTCAATTTTTGCGCAAGGCGCTGGCAAGCGCATTGCGCGCCGATTTGCTGAACGCCTATGATGCTCATCAGACCCCCGGGGCATCAGGTGCATATAGCCCGGACGCCGCCTCAGCGGCGAAGCGTGCGCTCAAAAATCTTGCTTTGTCCTATTTGACTGAATTGGACGAAGCGGAATTTCACACGCTTGGCCAGCATCAATATGATTGCGCGGATAATATGACGGATCGCCTGGCAGCGCTTGCTGCGCTGACCAGCAGCCATGCTCCTGGGCGCGAAGCGGCGCTAAGCAGTTTTTACCGCGACTTCGAGCAGGAGCCGCTGGTAGTCGACAAGTGGTTCATGTTGCAGGGCAGCGCATATACTACCGATGTCAAGCTGGTGCGGTCGCTGATGCGGCATCCGGCATTTACGCTGAAAAACCCCAATCGGGCTCGCAGCTTGCTGTTCAGTTTCTGTAACGGCAACCCATCGCAATTCCATGCAGCTGACGGCAGCGGCTATAGGTTCTGGGCCGATCAAGTCATTGCGCTCAACGCGATCAATCCGCAAGTTGCCGCACGCCTGGCGCGCACGCTGGATCGCTGGCGCAAGTATGGGCCGGCATCGCAGAAGAAGATGCACGCCGCATTGGAGCGGGTTGCCCAAAGCCATAATCTGTCCCGGGATGTGCAGGAAGTCGTGACGAAAGCGCTGGCCGGCTGAATAATTACGCGCTGGTTTGAAAATGACTAAACGATATAAATCGTATGGTTAAAATATTTTTGCGGAAAATGCTTGCCAAAGGGTATTGGTGCTTGCTATAGTTCGGCTCCCGTAGCGAAACGAGGCGACCTGGGAGTTGAAGGGAGCGGAGTTGGGCGGATGGGAACAGATGGTGTGGCGTGAGATGTTGAAGTCGATTGCGGTGTTTTCGGAAAATAAGAGGGCAAAGTAGTTGACGGGAATGTGAAAAGGCTGCATAATCTCGTTTCTCTGCTGCTGACAAACAAAACGATTTGTTGGCGCCGCATGCGGTAGGTGCGAAGCGGAAAGGTTCTTTAAAAATTAACAACCGA
>JBIODP010000010.1:0-20016 GCA_044445195.1 Burkholderiales bacterium
CCCCCCCCCCCCCCCCCCCCCCCCCCCAGCGGCTGAATAGTTACCTTTATTATCGCGTAACTTAGCCAATATAGACGGCTTAATGCTGCCCGCAAAAACGATCGCGCATGGCTTGCATCTGACCTTGTGAAATGGCGTGCCCCTGGGCTGCCGCATTGGCAATCCACATAATGCCCAGGTTCTCGTCCTTCGGCAGTCCGTTGCCGTCTGCATAACAACGGCCTAACCAGTGCATGGCTTCCGCACACCCTTGCCTGGCAGCCAGTTTCAGCCAATAAATAGCGCTTTTTGGCTTCGCGTTAAAAAGGAAAATTATAGCAAGATCGGTTTGCGCTTCTGCGTTTCCTGCATCTGCGTTTTCAATAAGAGGGTAGTCTTCAGCAGCGATGGGCACACAGAAATAGGATTTGACCGCGTCGAGAGGAATCTTGGCTTTATCGTTAACGGCAATATCGTCCACGCGCGTCAATGTGCCATCGGAAATGCGGCGCCATAAAGTGCGCTCGCTCCACTCCGTTAATGTTATCACTGCAGCAATGCTAATCATCGAAGATGCTCATTGGATGGTGGATCAATTTGGCACTCATTCTATCAGTGCCAAATAAATTTGGCACTGCATTTATAAGTGCCAAGTTGATTTGGCACCGTCCTTATTGTGCCATTGAAGGGATAAGCGAAACAGTCTATCGGATCAATCTTTGATAAATAAAACCATTAATAGCATGGGGCCACCAGAAAATGCGCAAGCGAACACTTTATGCTGGACTTGGAACAAAATTTGCTACAATAGAACTCGCCGCACCGCAGAATTGTCTACCCTTTTATCTATTTTTAGGAGTTAAAATGAAAAAATCATCTATCCGCCGTAGCGGCAAAACGCTGCAACGAGGCTTTACCCTGATTGAATTGATGATCGTGGTTGCCATTATCGGTATTTTGGCTGCCGTCGCGATCCCTGCTTACCAAGACTATACGGTCAAGGCAAAAATCCAGGAATCGGTCAGTTTGGCCAGCCCGAGTTTCACCGCATTGGGAACCGCATGCAGCAGCGCCACCCCGACTACCATGAACAACTCTTCTCTCGGCTTGCCTGCAGCTGCCAGCCTTTCCGGTAAATACACGACTTCGGTAACCGTAGGCGGCACCTTGGCTGCGCCGACCGTCACGGTCGTCTTGAACGCAATCGGCACATCGGTAACCGCCGGTCAAACCATTATCTACACCGGCACCTGCGCCACTTCCGGCTTGACGTGGGTAATTTCCGGTACTGTTGCAAGCAAATACTATCCGAAGAGCTAATTTCGTATAGCAGTAATAAAAAAAGGGGCTGTTTGCCCCTTTTTTTACATCTGTCGACGATAACCCAAGGGCTCTCGCCCATCGACCGAAAATAGTCATGACATCGCACACAGGCAAGTACCTATTGCAAGGCACAGTTGCCCTTTTGCTGCTGCTTGTTTTGATCGCCACCTTTCTGGTATATAAACCAGGCATGTCAGGCACATTCGTCTTTGACGACAATCCCAATATTGTCAATAACGCCGATATTGCGATTCAGAATATTCAACCCGATACTCTGCGACGGGCGGCATTCTCCAGCAACAGCGGCCCGCTTCTGCGCCCTGTCAGCATGCTCAGTTTCGCCGCCAACTACCTCACAACCGAATTCGATCCTTACTATTTCAAAATGACCAATCTGGTCATTCATCTGGTCAATGGAACAGGCATTTTTTTTCTCAGTGCACTGCTACTTCGTATTTATCGAAAACGTTTTGAACCCGGACTATCCACCTTGCACGTGCTATCGGTCAGCCTCGCCGTTGCCACTGCCTGGCTACTGCACCCATTCAACCTGACCAGTGTTTTATATATCGTGCAGCGCATGACCAGCTTGTCAGCCTTATTTTGCATCTGGGGACTTGTTCTTTTTGTGTGGGGTAGAACGCGTTTGACGGAAGGGAAAAATGGCATCCTTCCGATATTGATCGGCTTATTCGTCTTCATGCCATTAGCTGCGCTGAGCAAGGAAACTGGTGCCCTGATGCCGGCCTTCATGCTGATCATTGAAATTACCCTGTTTAACTTACAGACTGCAAAACCTTCGGCTCGTCGATTTCTGATCGGTTTTTTTGCGGTAACGGTAGCTCTTCCTGCGCTAGCCGTTCTGACCTTCATCGCCACCCATCCCGCATGGTTGTCGGCAGGCTACCAAGGCAGGAATTTTACGCTGCCGGAACGCGTCATGACCGAAGCCAGAGTGCTATGGTTTTATCTGCACCAGATTGTGTTGCCGAATATTGCCGAAATGGGGCTGTTCCATGACGACATCGTCAACTCGCAAGGCTTGCTGACCCCCGTCACCACGCTGCTCTCCATCATGGGAATCGCGCTATTGCTCGCTGTCTCGTGGATTGCCAGAAAAAAGGCCCCGCTGATCACCTTTGGCATCCTGTTTTTCCTGGTTGGGCATGTGCTCGAGTCCAGCGTATTTCCGTTGGAAATAACCCATGAACACCGCAATTACCTGCCGATGTTCGGCATCTTATTCGTAATATTTTTTTATTTGCTTTATCCATTGAAGGTCAAGGCAACTCTGCGGTTGCGCCAGATTATCGCGCTGCTATTGATAGCGCTGTTTGCCTACGATACACGTTCGCGCGCAAGCGATTGGTCGAATCCTTTCGATCTGGCCAAAAGCGAGGTGGAGCACCACCCTGATTCGGCCAGGGATAATGGGGAGATGGGAAATAATTTTGCCGCCATCACGGTGCAGGATGCCAACCTTAGCGAAGTATATTATCAGCAGGCCGTTCATTATTATGAACAATCCGCCATCGTCGACCCCCATTACACAAACGGGCTGTTTGCCTTGCTCATGTTAAGTTCCGACAGGAACAAGAATATTGACGTGCGATGGATGAACGATTTGGAGCACAGGCTGCGCTACTCTCCTGTCGATAACGATACCGGAAATAAATTGATCCGGCTGGTTACCTGCACAATGGAGCAAAAGTGCAAGCTGGATAACAAAGACCTCGAAAAATTGATCAACGCGGCATTACAAAACCCGACCGTAATCGGTCCAAAACGTGCGATGATACTTTCGAGCCGCAGCTACTACCTGGTCGACCTCGCGAAAAACTATCCGGCGGCACTCGATGTCATGCTTGAAACCGTAAAAATTGCCCCGCAAGAACTTCAATACCGGCTGACCCTGGTCAAGTATCTGGGGGCGTTGCGGCGCACCGAAGAGGCAAAAAAACAGTTGGCGATATTAAAGCGCATGGATAATTTACACGCCTATACTGCGCAAATTGCGGCACAGGAAAAACTGTTGGCTGAACAAGAAAATATCACGCGACACTGATTGGAGCATAGCCAAGTGGAAAGCATTTCCGTTATTCTTCCCGCCAAAAACGAATCCGCCGCCTTGAAATCATTGCTGCCGGAATTGAAGCGGATGATGCCGAACGCGGAAATTATCGTCGTCGACGACGGTTCGACCGACGACACAGTTGCACTATGCGGCACGCATCAGGTCAGGGTCGCCTCGCATCCATACAGTAAGGGCAATGGCGCCGCAATCAAAACCGGCGCTCGGGCAGCGCGGGGTGAAACGCTGATTTTCATGGATGCGGATGGGCAGCATAAGCCGGAAGACATTCCGCGTTTGCTGGAGAAGCTTACCGAAGGGTATGACATGGCTGTCGGCGCCCGCGACCGATCCTCTCAGGCCGGCACGCACCGTGCCATAGCCAACGGCGTATACAACAGGATGGCAAGCTGGATGGTAGGCCAACACGTGAAGGATCTGACCTCCGGGTTCCGGGCGGTCAATGCAGTGAAATTCCGCAAATTTCTTTACCTGCTGCCAAATGGATTTTCCTATCCAACCACCATCACCATGAGTTTCTTTCGTGCCGGCTACGGCGTCGCTTACGTGCCGATTCAGGCCCCGCAGCGGATCGGCAAGAGCCACGTTAATCTGGTCCGGGATGGAGTCCGTTTTTTCTTGATTATTCTCAAGATCGGCACGCTTTATTCGCCGCAAAAACTGTTTTTGCCGATCAGCCTTTCTTTCTTCCTGACCGGCACCTGCTACTATCTTTACACTTTTCTAACGATTCATCGCTTCACCAACATGAGTGCTCTTATGTTCATTACATCGATTCTGACTTTTCTCATCGGTCTCGTCTCGGAGCAAGTGTCATCGCTGCATTACAAAGATATCGACAATGCCGGCACTAACGATGCCCGCCCCGAGTAACAGACTAAGCAAACTGAGCAGACTGCCAGGACACCCTTTAAAAGTCCTGGTGGTCAGTACCTCCTACCCGAAAGACGACCAGGATTGGCGCGGACGTTTTATTGCTGACATGATCCAGGCTCTTTGCACATCGAATTCACCAAGCCCACTGTCGGTTGATTTATGGGCGCCTCCGGGAATACGGCCGAGTGAAGCCGGCAATGCCGCCTTGCCGGCAGAGTCGGCCTGGCTGCAACAATTGGCGGCACAAGGCGGCATTGCCCATGTTCTGCGTACAAAAGGCCCGCGCGGATTAACCACGATTATCGGACTGTTGCGGCATCTCCGCCATGCCTATCGACGCAACGCGCAGGTCGATCTGGTCCACGTCAACTGGTTGCAAAATGCATTGCCGTTGTGGGGCACCTCGACCCCGGCTATCGTCAGCGTTCTCGGCAGCGATTTCGGCTTGCTCCGCATTCCGGGGATGACATTCATGTTGCGCGCCGTTTTGAAGCAGCGAAAGTGCATCCTGGCTCCCAATGCGGAATGGATGGCACCTAAACTGCGCCAGTATTTTGGCGACATTGCGGAGATTGTCGCGATTCCGTTTGGCGTGGAAAAAACCTGGTTCGCGCTCGAACGAAAGCTGTCAGAAAATACTGCCCCTCAGTGGCTGGCCGTCACCCGTTTGACCCGAAACAAAGTGGGCGACCTGCTCCAGTGGGGGTCAGGCTTGTTTGGCGCACACCGGAAACTGCACCTGTTCGGCCCGATGCAGGAGGAGATGGCATTACCGTCCTGGATTAGTTATCATGGCCCCACCAATCCATCGGAATTGCAGAATAAATGGTTTCCTTCCGCGACCGGATTGATTACCTTGAGCCGGCACGACGAAGGCCGCCCCCAAGTCATGCTGGAAGCGATGGCGGCGGGACTGCCAGTCATCGCTTCCGACTTGCCTGCGCATCGCGATTTAATCGTGCATCGTGAAACCGGCTGGCTGGCAACATCTCCGGAAAGCCTGCGCGAAGGCCTGTCCTTCCTGGACGATCCCGATAACAATCGCCAAATCGGCGCATCCGCCCGCGCATGGGTGACAAACCGGGTCGGAACATGGGATGATTGCGCTAAACGCTATCAGTCAAGCTATCGTTTTTTGGTGGAGCATGCTCAATGAAACCGGATGGCATTCTGATCATAGGCGGCACAGGATTCATAGGCTCAGCCCTGGCTAAACGGCTGGCGCATGAACACAGGCCCGTCCATGTGCTTGCCAGGCATGCCGGGAGGCAGCAGGATCGGCATATTTTCATGCATCGCGGCAGCATAGACGACGCCGTGCTACTCCGAAATATCCTGCCGCATTGCGGCACGATAATCCACGCAGCTTCAACCACCACTCCCGGGGTGTCGGCCCAGCAACCGGCGCTTGAAGCCATGCAAAATATTTTGCCGACTTTGCGATTTCTGGAAGTCTTGCGGGAATTTAAAAATAGGCATCTCATTTTCTTTTCCTCGGGCGGCACGCTTTACGGCAATCCGCAGCATGTTCCGGTAGAGGAAAATCATCCCTTGGCGCCCCTGTCCTATTACGGGGCGGGCAAGGCTGCGATTGAAGCGTTTTTGCACACATTCGGCGCTCAGGGCGACTGTGCGATTTCCATCTTGCGGCCATCGAATATCTACGGCGCAGAACAGCCGTTCCGGCCGGGCTTTGGCATTATTCGCACCATGCTCGACCACATCATGCAAAATAGCCAGATGGAAATCTGGGGGGATGGAGAAATCGTTCGGGATTTCATCTATATCGATGACGTGCTTGATGTCTGCCTCAAGTTAGTCGATGCCAGCGATGATTCGGGTATTTACAATCTGGGTTCAGACCGGGGCTACAGCCTGAATCACGTCAAAAAAACCATCGAGACGATTTGCCAGACGAAGCTCGACGTCCGCTACAGGCCGGCGCGGCAAATCGACGTAAAGAATATCGTGTTGAATACGTCGCTGCTACGGAACCGGTTCAAGTGGCAACCTCGCATTGCTCTCGAAGAAGGTATCGCTTTAACGTGGGCATGGCTTAATACACAACGGTCATCATGAGCACCCACGCTCGCCCGGTCTGCTCCGTCTGCATTGCCAATTACAACGGGGTTGCCTTGATCGACGCCTGCATACAATCGGTATTGGCGCAGGATTGCGGTTTTGCAATTGAAATAATCGTGCATGACGATGCCTCGACCGATGGCTCGGTGCAGGCTATCCGCACGCATTATCCAGAGGTAAAAATAATCGAGAGCGTCGAGAACGTCGGCTTTTGCATTTCCAATAACCGTATGGTCAATGCCGCGCAGGGCGACTATATTCTATTATTGAATAACGACGCTGCGTTATTTCCGGATGCCCTGCGCACGCTGCACGAAACCGCCCTTCGCCTGAAAAAGGCGGCGATCCTCGGTCTTCCTCAATATGATGCAAGCACGGGGGAACTGATCGATATTGGAAGCCGGTTCGATTTGTTTCTCAATCCGGTTCCGAACAGGGACCCGGCTCAACAGGAGATCGGCATGGTGATCGGCGCCTGCCTTTGGCTGCCGCGCGCCTTGTGGGATGAGTTGGGAGGCTTCCCCGATTGGTTTGGGTCGCTGGCGGAAGATATGCTTTTGTGCTGTCTGGCCAGACTCTACGGATACAGGGTGATCGCCTTGCCGCGGTCCGGGGTTGGGAAGAGCCTGGGCGGCGGAAAAGTGCTGGAAAACAGGCTATCCACAAAGATAGCGCGCCGCGCGGCAAGCGAACGCAACAAGAATTATGTGATGTGTCTGACCTATCCGGCGCCCTATCTTCAGTTATTGCTGCCGTTGCATGTCTTTCTGCTTGTGTTTGAAGGGATAATACTCGCAACGCTCAAGCGGGATCCCGGATTGTTTCGCAACATTTATTTGGCCAGCGTGCGCGCGTTGTGGCAGCATAGGCGCCTGCTGGCAAGCCGGAGGCATGACATTCAAAACCGGAGGAAATGCGGACGCACCGCGTTCTTCATTGCGTTCGAATGGATGCCGCACAAGCTCAGGCTTCTTTTGCGCCACGGTATTCCGGAAATTGCGAAGTGAAATTTCCAAGAAAATAAAACATTGACGGGGATTCAATATGTTCGCTGCTTCGGGAATCGTTTTATGTCGCTAAAGCGCAATATCATCACCTCCTATATCAGCCAGTTCTATGCAACATTGATCGGCATATTTTTGATTCCGATGTATGTTCGCTACATGGGAGTGGAAGCATATGGGTTGATCGGTTTCTTTGCCATGCTGCAAGCCTGGATTTCGTTGCTCGATATGGGACTCACACAAACCTTGGCCCGCGAAACAGCGCGATTTTTCAAAGGTTCGGATGAGGATGCGCTGCAATTGCGGCGTTTGGTGCATTCGCTGGAATGCATTTTCATGTGCATGGCGCTGGTTGGCTGCATAGCCATGATCCTGGGTTCCGGCAGCATAGCCGGCAGTTGGCTCAAGGTGCGGCAACTTCCGTTGCAAGAAGTTCAGCGGAGCATCTCGCTAATGGCAGTGACCTTCGGTTTGCGCCTGGTATGCAACCTTTACCGAGGCGCAATTACCGGATTTGAGCGTCTGGTCTGGCTAAGCGGGTTAAATGTCGCGTTAGCGACTGCAAGATACGTGCTGGTAATACCGGTATTTATTTTTGTGGGAACAACACCGACCGACTTTTTTGCATACCAGCTGGCGATTGCAGTGCTGGAGACGATTATTCTCGCCAATCAAACTTACCGATTGCTGCCGAAAATCAACTCGCTTCATCGGTTATTCTGGCAATGGGGGCCGCTTCGCGCATTGCTCAAATTTTCGCTTTCAATGGCAGTGACGAATATGATCTGGGTGGCGGTGACGCAAACCGACAAGCTTTTGCTTTCCAAACTTTTGCCGTTGGATGAATTTGCCTGTTTTTCCCTTGCCACCACGTTGGCGAGCGGTCTTTTCATGCTGAGCACCCCCATTAGCGCAGCCCTGTTGCCGCGTCTGACAAGACTCGCCGCCGAACAAAATCAGCCTGGCCTGATAGGCCTCTATCGGGAGTCCACGCAATTGGTGGGCGTGATCGTCATTCCTGCTGTTTTGGTCTTGAGTCTTTTTGCAAAGCAGGTAGTGTTGGCGTGGACCGGCAATGCCGATTTTGCGCAAAAGGTTGCGCCGATACTCTCGCTTTATGCGTTAGGAAACGGCATTGTCGCCCTGGCGTCGTTCCCGTACTACTTGCAAGCCGCAAAAGGCGACTTACGGCTTCACGTAATCGGGAATGTCTTGTTATGCGTCATCCTGATTCCGGCCCTCGTGTGGGGAACCCTGCACTATGGAGCCATTGGCGCCGGATATGCGTGGACGGCGGTCAATGCATTGTTTTTCTTGTTTGGGGCGCCGGCGGTGCACCGGCGGTTTGTTAAGGGCTTGCATACCCAGTGGCTGTTGTGGGACATAGGCGTCATTGCTCTATCGAGTTCGGCAGTGGCGACGGTGATATTTTATTCATTTTCCTGGCCGTCCGGCCGTCTGGCCGTTGGCGTGTGTATTTTGATTTTGAGTGCGCTATTATTGGCCGTATCCTCTGCATCGTCTTCGCAAATGCGGGCGAAAATTGGCGCGCGATGGCGATTTTTGGTTGAATCCCGCGATGAAAAAATTACCTGACATGAAGTGGTTCAAAAAAGGCCTTTTTTGGGTAGCGTCGTCTTTACGCCTTTTTCTGTGGCTGATAGCGCGAAAACACAGATTAACGTATTACGCGCGCCGCACGCAGTTGCGCCACTCCGGGATGCAACCTTTGGTGTCGATCATTATTCCGACGCACCGGCCCGATCATTTCAAAACGGCATTGAAATGCGCGTTGAATCAGACCTATGCAAATACCGAAATTATTGTCAGCGACAATAGCGAAAACTCGGAAATCGCCAATATTTGCTCACAGCATCGAGATATCGTCTACCGAAAAAACCTGAACGGGAAACCGCATAGCAATATCGCGCAACCGTTGGCATTAGCCAAAGGAGATTATATAAAATATCTGTTCGACGATGATTTGATTTATCCGCATTGCATCGATTCGATGATTGGTTGGTTGAGCCAATTCAGCGATAAGAATATTAGCGATGTCGGAATCATCGCTTCCGCAAAGCAGGTGATTGATGATAACAGCATTTGTTACGATGAAATTTGTGAGCCGAATATTGCCGATCCCAGTCTTATAGACGGAAACCAAGTGATAAAAAAAGCATTGATTGCACAAAGAAACTTCATTGGCGAGTTCTCAACCATCATGTTTAGACGGGACTTGATCGATCATCAAAATCCAGAAAGCATATTCACCATATTCGGCGAGGACTTCAGAGAAGGCTTGATTGACGTTCCACTCTATTTTTCGATTCTGCAGAAATCCGACATGCTGTATATCCCTTATTCGCTTTCCGCATTCCGGAAACATGCGGGAGGCGGCACGAATGTTCACGGGAACCCGTACTTTCACCATGTAATATCCGACTGGTTCAGGCTTATACGCGCGGCATATCGGAACGGGTTGCTGAATTATGGAGAGACGATGATGGCCGTCAGATGTTTTTTAAGGGTGGCAAAACGCTTCAGCAAGCATTTTCCTGAGCAATTGGCTGAGTGGCAGGACATTGCCGTTGATTTTGTGCTGACCTTATCCCGTAAAGTCTCCTGATGGAAGCGATTATCCTGGCAGGCGGACTCGGCACACGGTTAAGGCCCATGGTGCCCGACATGCCCAAGCCGATGGCGCCGGTGGCGGGCCGGCCCTTTCTGGAAATTTTGCTGTCCGGACTGGCCGGCAAAGGCTTTACGCGCGTCGTGCTGTCTTTGGGCTTCATGGCGGAAAAAATCGTCGCGCATTTTGGCGCCCGCTTTGCCGGCATGGACCTCTTATATGAAATCGAAGAGTCGCCGCTGGGGACCGGCGGGGCGGTGCGCCAGGCATTGTTACTGTGCCGCTCCGATCATGTATTTATATTTAACGGCGATACCTACCTTGACCTTGATGCATCTGCCGTGGAAATAGTGTGGCAGGCAAACCATTTGCCCATCATCGTGGCGCGCAAGGTTCCCGATGCGTCCCGGTATGGGTTGCTGGAAGTGGCGCAGGAGCGCGTGCGCAGCTTCGCGGAAAAGGGAGCGTCGGGACCGGGCTTGATCAACGCAGGGTGCTATGTTTTGCCCCGGAATATTTTCGACGGGGCATGCGTTGAGCCATCCTTTTCGCTTGAGACGGATTTTCTGGCGATGGAGGTTCGCAAACGACCGTTTGCAGCGTTCGTGACGCAAGGCTATTTCATCGATATAGGCGTGCCCGGCGATTATGCGCGAGCGCAAACGGAACTGGCAGGGCGTTAAGCGATGCGTCCGGCATTGTTTCTGGATCGGGACGGCGTGATCAATGTCGATCATGCTTATGTCTGCAAACCGGAAAATTTTGAATTTATAGACGGTATCTTCGCTCTATGCAGAAAGGCCAAGGCGCTTGGCTATCTGATTTGCATCGTGACCAATCAAGCCGGAATCGGGCGCGGATATTACAGCGAACACGACTTTCTTTTGCTTACGGATTGGATGTGCGGTATCTTTCGCGATGAAGACGTCATGATCGACAAAGTTTATTTTTGCCCGACCCATCCGGAACATGGCATCGGCGCGTATAAGCTTGATTCTTCATTCCGGAAACCGGGGCCGGACATGATTCTGCAAGCGGCAAAAGAACTCGATATCGATTTGGCAAAGTCGATTTTGGTCGGTGACAAGGAAACGGATATTCAAGCAGGAATAGCGGCCGGTGTGGGAATAAATTTGTTGTATTGCAACAATGATCCGGATGCGCCGAAGGAAACAGCGGCAACGGCTGTCGTTGGCAGTCTTGGGCAGCTGCTGCCATTTTTGGAGAAAACATGAATGTGCGTTTTATGGGGGTGGCATGATGAGTCCGCTGGTCGAACAGCTTAAGGTGCGCGACACCGAAGGCATCCTTTCCGCCATTGAACGCATCGAGTCCAGCCGATTCCAGATTGTGTTTGTGGTCGACGAAACTAACCGCCTGCTGGGGTTGATCACCAACGGGGATTTGCGGCGCTATTTGCTTGGCGGCGGCGAAACCGGTGCGTCAGTGTCCGCCTGCATGAACCGGAATTTTCACAGCGTCAGCGTCAATGCCAGCCGCGAAGAACTGCTTAAACTGCTGGACCTCGGACATGGCGTGATACCGAAGATCGATGAGAATGGCTGCCTGATCGATCTGGTGACGCATGAATACGAATTCGCCTCGCCCGAAGCGCCGATTCTGTCGCGCGCGCGCGCGCCGGTCAGAATCAGCTTCAGCGGCGGGGGGTCCGACCTCACCTATTATTTTGTCGATCATCCGGGCGCCGTGCTGAGCACGACGGTCGCGCTGTATTGCCATGCCACGCTGATACCGCACGCCAGCCAGGATATTCATATTTATTCTGAAGATCTCGACACCTCCCATCACTATTCTTCGCTGATCGACTTGCTCAATCGGCCGAAGCAGGATTTGCTCACTTCTGTGGTGTCGGTCATTAAGCCGGCCTATGGCTTCGACTTATTTGTCCATTCCGATTTTCCTGTCGGTTCAGGGCTTGGCGGTTCGTCCGCCGTCGCCACTGCTGTCGTCGCCACATTCAACGAGATGCGGCTCGATCACTGGACTACCTATGAAGTCGCGGAGCTTGCCTTTCAGGCTGAACGCGTTTGTTTTGGCGTAGCGGGCGGGTGGCAAGACCAATACGCGTCCGCGTTCGGCGGATTCAACTTGATTGAGTTCGACGACAACAAGAATATGGTGCATACCATCCGGCTGGAACAGACCACGATAAACGAATTGGAGGAATGCCTGATCCTCTGCGATTCCGGAATTAAACACGATTCCGGCGCGCTGCATGAAAAACAGCGCGACGCCTATTCCGCTGAAAGCAAGGGCGAATCATTGAAAGAGATTGTCTCGCTGTGCCGCGAAATGCACCGGCATTTAATCAGAGGGGAATTGCTGGATTTCGGCAACTGTCTGGATAAGGGATGGAATTTAAAACGCCGCCTTTCGCCTTCGATCAGCAATACCGAGGTCGACCATATTTATCAGGGCGCGATGAGCGCTGGCGCGTTAGGCGGGAAACTGCTCGGGGCCGGCGCAGGCGGTTTTTTTCTGTTTTTCGTTCAACCGCAACACCGGCAAACCGTTACCAGGAAACTCCGGGAATTGAATTGTAAAATATCTACTTTCAAATTTGAAAAAGACGGCGTGACTTCGTGGCGCACCAAAATTCTATGAACGACGCTGCCTTTAGCATAGACGGGCATCCCATTGGCGGAAACCGTATTTTCATCATCGCCGAAATCGGCAACAACCACAACGGTTCGTTGGAGCTCGCAAAAAAACTGGTTGATGCCGCTATCGAGGCCGGCGCCGATTGCGCTAAATTTCAATTGCGCAATCGACAGGCGCTCTATCGCAGCAAGGCCGATGGTTCGGTTGCCGAAGACCTTGGCGTTGAATATGTGCAGGACTTGCTGAATAAAGTCGAGCTGAGCCTGGACCAGCATCGGCAAATTCGCCAATACTGCGCCGAGCGCGGCATTACCTATATGTGCACCCCTTGGGACGAACCCAGTGTTGACGTGCTCGCCGGCTTCGATGTTTCGGCGCTGAAAATCGCTTCGGCCGACCTGTTCAATCCTTACCTGATTAAAAAAGCCGCAACACTTGGCAAACCGCTGATATTATCGACCGGCATGTCGTATGAACATGAAATCATCCGTGCGATCAATCAGTTAAAAACATTAGGCATACCGTTTGCACTGTTGCATTGCAATAGCGCCTATCCGGCGCCGGACAGCGATATCCAACTCGGTTACATCAAGAGACTGCTGCAATTGCACCCGACGATAGGCTATTCGGGGCACGAGCGCGGCATTGCCATCACCATCGCCGCAGTCGCACTGGGCGCGCAGTTGGTCGAGCGGCACATTACGCTTAGTCGCCAGATGGAAGGCCCCGACCATCTGGCCAGCCTGGAGCCCCTTGAGTTCAAGCAACTGGTCGACGGCATCCGGCAGCTTGAAGCAGCGTTGCCGTGGGCCGGCCCCGGACGCCACGCCAGCCAGGGTGAATTATTAAACCGCGAAAATTTGTCCAAGAGCGTGGTCGCCGCGCGTCGCATCGATCAAGGCGAAATCTTCACCGAAGCGGCGTTGCGCGTTGCCAGCCCCGGTCAAGGCCTGGCGCCCTACAAGCTCAGCGAGCTGCTCGGCAAAAAAGCCAACCGTGCAATTGAAGAAGGCGAATTCCTGTTCGAAAGCGATCTGAAAGACAACGAAGATTATCACCGGGCCCGGTCTTATGCATTGCCGGTGAAATGGGGCGTGCCCGTGCGTTACCACGACTTTCAGCAATACCGTCAGTGGGTCAAGCCCGATCTGTTTGAATTCCATCTATCCTATCGCGATCTCGGCGCCGACCCTGAAGCGTATCTGTCGACAGTAGATTGCTCGCGCCTGGTCGTGCATGCGCCGGAACTGTTCGAGAACAGCGAATTGCTGGATCTGGTGTCCGACGACCTCGATTATCGCCGGCGTTCGATTGGTAATCTGCAACGCGTGGTCGATGCAACCCACCGGATCGCGAAGTTTTTCCCCAACGCGGATTCGTTGCTGATCGTCGCCAATATCGGCGGTTTCTCCGCAGACGCGCCACTTCCGCCGGAACGGCGCCCCATGCTGTACCAGCGCTTCCTCGCCTCCTGCCAGGAAATAAACTTCGGCAGCGCCGAACTGATCCCGCAAAATATGGCGCCTTTTCCGTGGCACTTTGGCGGCCAGCGCCATCAGAATATATTCATGATGCCAGATGAATTGGCAGCCGAGGCCAGAAATTTGAATTTGCGTCTTTGTCTCGACCTATCGCACCTGCAGATGACCTGCAACCACTTTGGCCTGGATTTTCAGCAGGCATTGGCTCAATTGCTTCCGCATTCCGCGCATCTGCACATTGCCGACGCCAAGGGGTCCAATGGAGAAGGCGTGGTGATGGGGACCGGGGATGTGGACTGGCCGGCCAGCTGGAAAAAAATCGTGCAGTATCCGAACCTGAGTTTCATCCCCGAAGTGTGGCAGGGCCACAAGGATCATGGTGCGGGGTTCTGGTCAGCGCTTGAGTATCTGACGCGGCTGTCGCAACATTAGAATTTGACCATAGCGAAAAAGATCGTTAGGTGAAAGGCCTTTGCCGCCGCGGAACCCGCCGGCGACAAAAATATTTATGGGAAACGATAGTGAATAACGATTTTACCAATTGCCCGCTTTGTGGAGGCGGGGGCGCAAAAATTTTGCTGACACTTTCTTTTTCGGAGCGGCTTGGCTTGCCGGAAACCGTTGAATTGCGGTTATGCGATTGTTGTGACTTCGCCTATATTAGTCCGCGCGATGCTTCAGGCTATGAAAAATATTATGCATCGACCAATAATGACCAGTTGGATGGCCGGATGGCGGATGCTTATGAAATCTCTTTACTCGAGGCCGCTCGTTATCAGGGGCAGGTAAACTTGCTGTCACAACTGATTGATCAACCTGGTCCGTTAAAGGTCTTGGATATAGGTTGTGGACGCGCAGGATTACTGCGTACTTTACAGGAGCGCTATCCTCAACATCAATATTATGGCAGCGACCCTCATATCAAAGAAGAAGCATGCAATTCGACAGGCATTACTTTTAATCGCTCGTGGAAAGCCATTAGCTCAAAATTCGATCTGATCATCCTGTCTCATGTGATGGAACACATCCTCGATTTAGGGGAGTTCTCGCAAGTAACAAAGCTTCTTGCCCAAACCGGATCGCTTTATGTTGAAGTTCCGGATAGTTCCCGTTACCCAGATGCTCCCAGGCGCGAATATCTATACTATATCGATCGTTTGCATTGCAATCACTTTACGCCTGAATCGCTAAGAAATATTTTGCAGAAATACGGGCTGACGGTGAAGCTATCCGGAACGCAGGATTTTCAGTACAAAGATGGAAATCCCTATCCCGCTTGCTACGCAATCGCAAGTTTTGATGGTGCGACAATGCAAAAAGCGGTTCAGTCGCAGCCACTGCGTGATGCCCTAAGCCGCTATTTTGAATTAGAAACAGGTAAAGCCAAGTCCTGGCAGCGGAAGTTATCATCTGACAAGGAAATCGTCGTGTATGGTTTTGGAGATAATTTTTTTCGCGCCGCAATGCCCGGAGGCCCGTTGGCGGGCTATAAAATCCGCGCAATAGTCGATTTGCGCTGGAGGGAGTTGTCGCAAACAGATCATGCTAAAAAGTACCATTTTATGGATTTGGCCGATGCCATTAAAGCCTATTCTTCGCTACCATTTATTGTCACCGTCTCGTGGGGGATGGAGTCCATTGTTCAGTCAATTGCCGAATCAGGCGTCAAGCGTGTATTCGATCTGTAAATTTGGCGTCTGAATTTGTCAAAAATAAGAATTTTCTTAAGGACTATGTATGCGTGTTGCCGATTACATCATGTTTCGCCTTGCCAATCTTGGTATTCGACAAGTATTCTTTTTGCCCGGAGGCGGGGCGATGCATCTAAACGATGCGCTGGCGCTCAATGCAGACCTTGAGCCGATTCTTTGCCTGCATGAACAGGCATGCGGCATAGCGGCGGAAGCCGCTGGAAAAGTATTGGCTGGGCCAAGCGCTTGCCTTGTTACCAGCGGTCCAGGTGCGACGAATGTCGTTACAGCAACCCTCGGCGCGTGGCTCGATTCGACACCGGTATTCTTTATTTCGGGACAGGTTAAAACCGCCGATCTGAAGGCGGGTACAGGGCTTCGCATGCTTGGCGTGCAGGAGGTGGACATTGTATCCATTGTGGATTCGATCACAAAAAAAGCAGTGACCTTGATGAATCCGCAAGATGTCGCTTACGTCTTCGACGAATTGGAGCAAGCTGCATTATCCGGCCGTAAGGGTCCAGTTTGGCTTGACGTGCCTATGGATGTCCAGGCGATGGAAGTAGACCCCGCTACATTACGTCGACTGCCGCCGATGAAGCCTTCAAGCGCAGTTCCGATGCAGGAGCCGGTCGAGAAAACCTTGGCGCTTTTGGCCAAAGCGGTAAGGCCGGTAATCATCGCAGGCAGCGGTATTCGGATGGCAGGCGCGGTGGATGATTTCCGCGCCTTTTTTGAGCGCGCGCGCATCCCTGTCCTGACAACATGGCTTGGGATGGATTTAGTTGAAGAAGACCATGCGCTTTATGCCGGCAGACCAGGATCGATTGCGCCCCGCTGGGCAAACTTCGCGCTGCAAAACGCGGATTTAATCTTGGTGATCGGTGCGCGACTGGACATGGCGATGACAGCTTATGCCCATGAGCGTTTCGCGCGCGGCGCCGTCAAGATCATGGTAGATATCGATGCGGCAGAGATTCGAAAAATGCGCATGGAAATTTCGGTTCCCGTTACCGGTGACGCCAGAGACTTCCTGGTTTGCATGAACGAGACGCTGGACTGCACGCCGCCATTGCCGTCGTATCAGAACTGGGTGGATCGTATAGGACAGTGGAAAAGAGAGTACCCGCTATTACAACCCGAACATGTTACGACCGAAGGCCGGCTTAGTCTTTACCATTTTGCAGATGAACTTTCGTCGGTAATGAAAGAGGGCGATATTATTGCCGCGCATAGCTCCGGCTTTGCTTCAGAATTATTCCTGCTTGCACTAAAACTGAAGCGAAATCAACGCTGTTTTCATAATCGCGGCACCGGCTCCATGGGTTTTGGTTTGCCGGCGGCTATTGGAGCATGCCTGGCCGCGGGCCGCAAGCGAACAATCTCCATGGAGGGAGACGGCGGGCTGCAACTTAATGTGCAGGAATTAGCGACCTTGGCAAACCTTCAACTTCCGGTGAAATTTTTTGTTTTCAATAATGCGGGTTACGCATCGATCAGGTCTTCACAAAATAACTATTTTAAAAGACTCATCGGGGCGGATGCGACCAGCGGCCTGATGCTGCCCGATTTGAAGAAACTGGCCGACGCTTACGGAATACCTTTTATGCGTATTGAATCCGGCAAGAACCTTTCCGAAGAGCTGCAAAAAGCCGTTTCCGGCAGCGGCCCTCAACTTTGCGAAGTCATGGTATTACCTGAGGAACCCCGCATTCCGCGAGTTGTTTCTCATGTTGCCGCCAACGGGAAAATGGAATCGTCGCCGCTGGAAGACCTGTTCCCTTTTCTTGATCGCGACGAATTGCGGAAAAATATGTATATTCCTCTCTTAGGCGATTGAGCCTGCGTAACAGCGTAATTTTCTTCATTTTTTCCGTAAATATGCGTGGATATCGAAACTGCCAAGTTCGGCAAGGACCAGCCCCGGAGTAGATTTTGAAACTTTTGTTCACAGGAGGCACCGGTTTTTTTGGAAAGGCAGTATTGCGCTATCTGCAGGCGCAGCGTCGCAAACATCCCGGTTTCAGTCTTGATTCCGATACCGATCCCGACTCCACGGACTCCAATTTAATGCCGGCGGAAGTTGTTGTGCTGAGCCGCACGCCCGATCGTTTTCTGGCCCGCCATCCTGAATTCGCACACCTGGATTGGCTGCGTTTTCATCGCGGCGATATCGGGGAAGCGTCCTCACTCCCGAACAATGACTCTTTTACGCACATATTGCATGCGGCCGCCGATTCAACCGATGCGTCTAGCCTGACCCCTCTGCAGCGCTACGATCAAATCGTCGCAGGAACCAGAAATGTATTGCAATGTGCAATTGCCGTGGGTGCAAAACGGTTTTTGCTGACCAGTTCCGGCGGCGTATACGGCCCGCAACCGCAGGACTTGCCAAACATACCGGAGACTTATCGCGGCATGCCGGACTCATTGAATCCAGACGATGTGTATGGCATGGCGAAACGGCAGACTGAACACCTCTGCGCTCTCTATCGTTCTCAATACGGACTTGAAACCGTTATTGCGCGGTGTTTTGCTTTTGTAGGCCCCGATTTACCTTTGGATGCGCATTTTGCAATCGGTAATTTTATTCGTGACGCGCTCCACGAAGAGGCGATTACGGTTGTGGGAGATGGCTCTCCGCTGCGTACTTATCTGTATCAAGACGATCTTGCCGAATGGCTATTGACACTGCTTGCTAAAGGCAAGGCCGGCGAAGCCTACAATGTGGGTTCCAATACGGTGGTGAGTATTGCAGAGCTGGCGCGATTGGTCAGGGATATCCTCGCTCCGCATAAAGAACTGCGCATTGCCGGCAATAAGCGTAACGATAATAAACGCAATCGCTATATTCCCGATATCGGCAAAGCGCAGCAGGAACTTGGCCTGCAGGTGAAAATACCCCTTGCGGAATCGATACGACGCACAGGTTCCCTATTGTCGCGGACGATGGTCACCAAATAGTTTTGACGTGGGCATACGCCCGAATTTTTTCATCTTTCGTGACTAAAGGCACAGCCAGCTTACGGGCAGTCGCAACGATCATGCGGTCGGCTGGGTCTTTATGAAAGTCGCCAGGCAAATTAACCGATTTCAACGCTATTTCATTGTCTACAGGCAGAAACCGAACCGCGTCGATCGCCACAGCCGTTGCGATCCAACTTTCCATGTCCATCGAAAGAAACAAGCGACCGCGCTCAACCAGCATCGCTATCTCCCACACTGTAATGCTCGAAACAATAATCGCGCCGCCGGCCTTCTCCTTGTCAATCGCCCTTTCGCTTTTTTGCTCAAGGCCGGATCTTCGGCCACCCACCAAACAAAGACATGCGTATCGAGAACGATCACTGCGCCGCCTCCCATTCGTCCGCAGCAATGGGCTCGGTTGGATTGTCGTACCGGACGACTGAACCACGCAACACATCGAGCGGATTGCGTTCAATGCCGCGGTAGGGACGCACTTCCAAAACCGGCTTGCCATGATCGGTGACGATCACGCTCTGCCCGGACGATTCGACTTGTCGAAAGTACTCGAGCGCCTTCGCCTTAAATTCGGATTTTGAAACATGGTTGCCATTCATTATGCGCCTATAGTCATGTGTCTGTCGTCATACAAATAGTGTAAAACGACTAGATGATCAAGCCATTTTTATCAAAATATTTTCGTCAAACCCGTTTCACAAGTTGCTCGAATTCTTTCAAGGGAAGCGGGCGGCTGAACAAATATCCTTGAAAAGCATGGCAGCCATGAGATTCCAGGAATTCGCGTTGCGCCTCGGTCTCCACGCCTTCGGCAATCACGTCGATCCCCAACTCCCGCCCCATGGTGATGATCGTTCGCGCGATCGTCTCGTCGTTTTCTTTCCCCGGGATATTGCCGACAAACGACCTGTCGATCTTGATCTGATTGATCGGCAACTGCGCCAGATAAGCCAGCGATGAATAACCGGTACCGAAATCGTCTAGTGAAAAACTCACGCCAGTAGCCTTTAACGCGACCATTTTGGCGATGATATCCTTCACGTTCTCTACCAGCATGCTTTCTGTGAGTTCTATCTTCAGCCGCTCTGGATTGGCGCCTGTGCTATCGAGTACTGCCAGCACCTGATCCACAAAGTTGGCTTGGCGGAACTGGCGAGCGCTGACATTCACCGCAACAGTGAGGTGAGCCATCGCCGGCTGTGCTGCCCATATTGCCAACTGGGTGCAGGCAGTTTCCAGCACCCATTGACCCAGG
>JBIODP010000011.1:0-19750 GCA_044445195.1 Burkholderiales bacterium
AACCTTGCGAGTTGGCGCACTTGTATTGTTTGCCATGCGATTGACCATTGATGTCAGCCTCCCGCACAGCTGACATGATAGCCTCTGCTGCATTACCGGTAACGACATCGCCTATCCTTTTCCCGATCAAATCTTGGTCTGGCAATGAAACATGCTCAGGTCGGTGAGTGTAGAAGCCGTAAATGGCGCCATCGAGCCCCAGTTCGAATAGCGTGTCGGGAAGCGCTTGCAAGGTCGCTTCCATCTGATTTCGGGTGGCGCGCAACTCGGCCTCAATCTGCTTGCGCTCGGTGATATCGACGATGAAGCCATGCCAGAGCACGGAGTCGTCTGCTTCTCGTTGCGGCGACGCATTGCCAAAAAGCCAGCGTTCAGTGCCATCGTCAAACTTCGCCCGGAACTCATGCTTCCATAACGTCAAGTCCCGTGCAGAGACATGGATCGAAGCCATGAGGGGGCCAAAGTCATCCGGATGCACATTGGCAAATGCTTTGGTCGCATCATCGCGAATCTCATCGGGGCTGACCCTCAGGATATCGATTGTGGCGCTACTGGAGGCAAAGGGAAAGCTAAAGCTGCCGTCAGGGCGCATAAGAAATTGATAAACGACCCCAGGCACATTTCTGGTAATTTTATGGAGGGTATCAAGGATTTCCTTGCGAACCCCCTTGGCCTGTTTGAGTTCGGCATCTTTTGCTTTTGTCCCTTCTGTTTTTCTCATTTTTGCCTGTCATCTTCCAACTCAAGAAAGTTTTTTGTGGTTATTCTGACATTCTTGTGGGTATACGGATACGCTGTCGTGCGGGGTTAGCCACGGTGAAGGTAACCGATCAATCATCGACAAGATTACGCCGGTCGGAAAGATTATGCAAATTCGGGTGCTGCGGATTAACGGTAAGCAGCTACTAAATAAATACGCATCATTATCAAGAATTTGATCAAGCACTAATCAGACTAAAGCAACTTCCCAGCCATCAACGTAATCGTCCGCTGGCACATCGCCGCTATTGCCGCATCATGCGTGACCAGCACCAAAGTGGATGCGCGCTCCCGATTAAGTTCAAATATGAGCTGAATGATCGCTTCGCCGGTTACCGCATCAAGGCTTCCGGTCGGTTCATCGGCAAACAACAGCGGCGGTTCGCAGACGAAGGCACGCGCCAGCGCTACCCTTTGCTGCTCGCCGCCGGATAAATATTTCGGATAATGTTTCAATCGGCTGCTCAAGCCAACTCTGCCCAGCATGGTTTCGGCCTTTTCCCTGGCGTTGGCATCCTGTCGCAACTCCAGCGGCAGCATGACGTTTTCAAGTGCCGTCAGGTGTGACAGCAGTTGAAACGACTGGAACACGAAACCCAATTGCTGCTTGCGCAATTTGGCTCTGCCATCTTCGTCCAACCCGAAGACGTCGACGCCTGCCAGCTTGACGGTACCTGAAGACGGCGTATCGAGCCCCGCCAATAATCCCAGCAAAGTCGATTTGCCTGAACCGGAGGCGCCGACTATGGCAAGCGTGCTGCCTGCTTGCACGGTAAAATCGATGTGCTGCAGTATGATGAGTTCGCCGCTGGCGTCAGCGACACGTTTACTCAGATCGATCGCTTCAATGGCAGGATAAGGTGCGGAGAATTCAGGCATGCGGATTGGTTTCAGGAAGTTAGAGGGGCGGCACATACGTCAAATTGCAGCGCTGCTTATTTTGGCGCTGCCCTTTGCGTTGACCATGCAGTGCGCTTATTCTGCATCAAAAACCGTGCTTGTGCTGGGCGACAGCATTTCAGCGGAGCACGGGCTGGCGCGCGGCACCGGTTGGGTAGCCTTGCTGAAAGCGCGCCTTGAAGCTGAAAAAATCGATGCAGTCATTATCAATGCCAGCATCGGCGGCGACACCACCAGCGGCGGTCTGTCGCGATTGCCGCCGCTATTACGGCAACATCCATCGGTCGTATTGATTGAATTGGGCGGCAACGACGGCCTGCGCGGCTTGCCGCTCAGCGCAACCGAGGCGAATCTCAGAAGCATGATTGCCGCAGCGCAGAAGGCAAAGGCCAAGGTGCTGCTGGTCGGCATGCAGCTTCCACCCAACTATGGGCCGGACTACACGATGAAATTCGCGGCGCTATATGGGAAACTGGCGAAAGAAACAAAATCGGCGCTGGTTCCCTTCCTGATGGCCGGGATGGAAGACAAACCGCAATTATTCCAGGCCGACCGCATTCACCCGGCCGCCAAAGCGCAACCGCTGATATTAAATAATGTGTGGCCGGCGCTGAAGCCGCTGTTGACCAAATAAATTTTAATAGGGTTCTTCGGTGCCGGTATCGCCGGTATTTTTCCCCTGAGCCGCACTGGCAGCATCGGCGACAGCATCCGGCCGCAAAACTTTTACCTTGGCGTTATGTTTCAAGGCTTCTATATAGGCATGCATTTCTTGCTGTGCCAATACATTGCCTAGCTGTTGTTGAATCGCAGTGCGATTCGCAGGGTCTGGCGTAGCGGGCTGACCGATCTTGTTGATCCGGTATACGCTATAACCCTGCATCGGCGACTCCACCTCGACAAATGACGGCAACTTGCTGACATCTGCTTTCATCAAAGCCTGCGCTACACTCGGAAAACCTGCCATTCTGGTACGCGACACCGTTTGCGGTGCTGTAAATCCGGTCGGGTCGTCCTTTATCTTGAGCTCCGCCAATTTGGCTTCGCAGGCTTTTTGCGCCAGTTTGCGTGCTTCAATTTTAATTACCGCTTCGCGCACAGTAGCTTGCACTTCTTCGAACGGTCGTTGCGATGCTGTTTTATATTCCACTACACGGCCCGATATCAGCGTTCCCGGCGATACTTCCACCGCTTCGGTATTATGTTTACTCTTAATGGAATCGTCGGAAAACAGCAATGTCAGGAACTTCTGATTGTTGTAAGCTACCGTCGGCGCGACGGCGGGGTCGGGGCTGCGGGCCAGGCCTGCCACTGTTTCTATCTTCAATCCGGCTTTATCGCTCAGCTTATCGACTACAGGCTTCAAGCTGTCGGCTTGTTCATAAACGGTATTGGTAAATGTTTCCCGCAATTCCGAATATTTTTTTGCCGCCTGCTGCTTTCTCAATTCGGTCAGGATATCGGCTTTGACATCGTCGAACGCTTTGACCACGGCCGGTTTAACTGCTGTCAGCTTGATAATGTGGTAGCCGTAATCGGATTGCACTATATCGCTGATCTCGCCCACCTTCAACTTGTCAACGGCATCCTGAAACGGTTTGGCCATCATGCCGTGGCTAAAGAAATCGAGATCGCCACCACGTTCGGCAGAACCTTCGTCCTGGGAATTTTCTTTCGCCAATTTGGCGAATTCACCAGGCGCCTTGCGGGCCTCGGCCAGCAATTTTTCCGCTTTGGCCTTAGCGTCAGCCTTGACGACATCAGTTGCGCCTTTTGCAACCTTGATCAGAATATGGCTGGCGCGGCGCTGCTCTTCAATGCCGTAAAGCTTTTTATTTTGTTCATAGTAGGCGTTGGCGTCTGCATCGCTCACCGCCATTTTAGGCGCCAGAATATCCGCGCTCAACACCACATATTCAATCTTCGCTTGTTCGGGAACTTGAAACTGCGCAAGATTTTTATGGTAATACTCCTTGAGCATATCGTCGGTAACTTTCACCTGCGAAGTAAAATCTGCCGTTTTGAACAGCATTTGCTGAACCTCGCGCTCCTGCTCGACTAAATCGGAAAGGCGTCCGACCACCGACTTCGGTACAAATACGGACGACTGGATTTCCCCGGCAGTGCGTTCATACACAAGCTGGCGAGCGATCCGGTCTTCCAGCATGGCAATCGACATGCCTTTCGAGCCCGCAATAGCCTGGTAGCGCTTCGCCCGCTCCTCTTGCGACAAAGATGGATCCGCCAACTCCGGGAAATTTTTCAGTACGAATAGTTGGATATCTGCCGCGGTAGGAGATGAACGGTCATGCTTGGCTTCCAAACCCAACACACGTTCGGTAATTAATTTATCCAGAACTTCTTGTTTGGCGCCAGGGGCGCTAGCGGCCTGAGGATCAAGTTCACGCAATGCGTATTCCAATTGCTGTTGCGAAATGATTTTGTCGCCGACTTTGGCAACAGCCGTATCGCTCTCGCCAAATTTGCCAACCTGAAGGCCGCCGGCGATGAAGAAGGGCGCAATGATCAACATCAGGAAAAGTTGCATTAACCGCTGATGGGTACGAATAAATTCAAACATGATTAACCATTCACAAATAGTTTGCGAGATGCGAGATTTTAACGTATATGAAAAAAGGCGAACGAAAATTCGTTCGCCTTTTTGATTTATTCCCGACGCGATCCCCTCAGGGGATCACTACGCTTGCTACAATTTTGGCGGAGTGGACGGGACTCGAACCCGCGACCCCCGGCGTGACAGGCCGGTATTCTAACCAGCTGAACTACCACTCCTGAACTTCTTCACTTTATTGCCGGCTGCTTGGTGGGTGCTGAGAGGCTCGAACTCCCGACCTACGCCTTGTAAGGGCGCCGCTCTACCAACTGAGCTAAGCACCCTATTTGCCACTTAGCCAGCCAAAACAGCCACTGGCGTTTGTCATCACGCCAAAAGAAGCTAGTTTACCGCATCTTTCAATGCTTTGCCAGGCTTAAATTTAGGTACTTTGGCTGCCTTGATCTTGATGGCATCGCCAGTACGAGGATTACGACCTGTACGCGCAACGCGTTTTCCCACAGAAAATGTCCCAAATCCTACCAAAGTCACGGTGCCATTTTTTTTTAAAGTCGTTTTAACGGCTGTGATCAATGCATCGACGGCGCGTGTTGCGGCGGCTTTGGAAAGATCTGCCGAGTCGGCAATGTGGTTGATTAACTCAGTTTTATTCACCTACGCCCCCCTACAAAAGTTAAATTCCGCAATAGTGCTTATCAATTGTTTTCCGGTGCACTGTCATCGCGTTATGCAGAAAAATCTGCAGTCATCATTAAACAAGCCGCCAAGCATTGTGTCAAGCTCTACCTTCACCTCTTTGAATCGCGAGCCGCCACCCTGATCTCTTTATGCATCTTGCGCAAACCGAGCCAGACGCCGACGGCAATCACCGGCAGCAGGATGCCGGTTGCGATATCCGGATTGACCGGCCAGCCTGAAGCTTTCAACGCCTTGCCCGCATAGTTGAACAGTCCGGCCACATAATAGGAAATTGCCGCAACCGACAAGCCTTCGACCGCTTGCTGCAAACGCAGCTGCTGCGCTGCACGGGTATTCATCGATTGCAGGATTTTTCGATTTTGCTGTTCTTGCACTATACCGACACGCGTCCGAAGCAAATCGTTGGTATGGGCGATACGTTCTGCCAATGCTTTCTGCCGATGCGCGATCGATTCACAAGTGCTCATTGCCGGAGCCAAACGCCGATCCATGAATTCACCCATGGTCGGCACACCGTCAATAAGCGTTTCGCTCAATTCCTCGATGCGCGCATACACCAGCCGGAAGTAGGCCTGGGACGCAGAAAACCGGTAACTGTTATCGAGCGAAAGCTTTTCGATACGCGCTGCCAGGGCAGTAATTTTATGCAGCAAAGCCTGCTCGTCATCAGGGGCATCGGGCAAGGCGTTGTTTTGCGCCTGATCGGTGTCGACCATGTCGGCCGTCAACATCGCCAATTCGCCCTCGATCTCGTTTAATATCGGCGCCGAATGCTGCGCATGCGGCAAGCCGAGCAAGGCCATCATGCGGTAAGTCTCAATTTCCAATACACGTTGAATCAACCGCCCCGCCTGTTGCTCGCGAAAGCCGATGTCGCGCACCACAAAACGGCTGAATCCGTCGGGCTGGATCAGAAAATCAGTCCAGACTTCTCCGCCCTGTAAGGTCCGGCTGCCCACCAGCATATCGCCGCCAAACATGTGCCGCATGCCCGACATTGCGTTTTCACCAGTCGCTGTGCCCTTATCAAGCGCCACATGCACGGCAACCATGACCTTCCCTTGCAAACTACGCAACCACTCTTGCGGAATATGGCATAACGGCGCCTGCTCAAAAGCGGCGTCGATATCCTGGCCTTCTTCCCGGCTTTGCGCAAAGGTATACGTTGAAAATTCAGTATGGCATTCCCATTTCAAGCGGAACCGGCCAAAATCGTGAAAGAAATGTTTGGATTGCATCCCTGGCGCTGCAACGCCGAAATGAGCGCACAAGGCCAATAACGTCTGGTGCTGTGCGATTGCCTGTTCGCCGAGCGCGTTCGTCTCGGCACGCGTATAGATGGCGAGATGGGTCAGACTCTCGGGTGCAGCCAGACGCAAAAACGGGCGTGAATGCACCTCGGCGGCAAGCGGCACGCGCAATGGATGGTTCAGACTTGAATAGACGATAGTCATAAATATAAACGTAAAGTATCGTCAAGGAATGATCAGATCGTTGTCGGGGTATTGTCAGCGGAAATCGGTATCACGCTGAAATGCAGGGTTTCAGCAAATTGAGTATATCCGATAGCTCATTCCTGATGGCGATAGTATCGATCGCCAAAGACGACATGCCTGAAAGATCGGCAATACTGTCGCCGCTACTGTTCGCCAACCGTGTGTCCAGCATATTGCGAGCGCCGCTGATGGTAAAACCCTGCTCGTAAAGCAGTTCGCGGATACGCCTGATCAGCAATACTTCATGGTGTTGATAGTAGCGCCTGTTGCCGCGTCGCTTGACCGGCTTCAATTGGGTAAATTCTTGCTCCCAATAACGCAATACATGCGGTTTTACGCCGCATAAATCGCTGACCTCACCGATGGTGAAATAACGCTTTGCCGGAATCGGCGGCAAGACGGCAAGCGCTGGTTTGCTGGGACGTTCACTCATGATTTAACTCAGGCTCTGCGCGCCATATGTTTATTGATGGCAATTTCTACCATGCCCTTCAATTTTTGACTCGCATGAAAAGTCGCCACGCGGCGCGCGGTAATGGGGATCTCTTCGCCGGTCTTTGGATTACGGCCAGGGCGCTGGGGTTTGTCGCGCAATTGAAAATTGCCGAACCCAGATAATTTAACCTCTTCGCCCCGCTCCAGCGAATTGCGAATTTCGTCGAAAAATGTCTCGACCATGTCTTTCGCTTCGCGTTTGTTCAAGCCGACTTGCTCAAACAACAACTCAGCCAATTCAGCCTTGGTCAAGGTCGGCAATTCTTTCTCGGCCTGAGACCTTGCCTTTGCTGCAAGCATCGCGCGATTAAGGTCTGCAGCCAGAGCGGATTGAAACTCGTCTGATTTCACGTCATTCATAATAATTGTTATTGTTCCCAGCCAGCGCTTATTCTCAACGTTTTTGGTCGACGTTTTTGGTTAAACTTCTGGTCGACGCATATAGAGTCAAGTTTTATTGTCAAGCTTATGAACGTATTTTCCCACCATGTTTTTTATTCGCGGCAGCTACAAACGCAGCTATTGCAGCGTGCACTGTTTCGTCGTGCAGGGTACATTGAGTATCTTGCAAGGTGAATCGGAAAGCAAGGCTTTTTTCGTCATTTTCCAATCCTCTTCCTTGGTATTCATCAAATAAAACAATAGCTTGCACGATACGGCAAGCCTGGTTATTTTTTTGCTCTGCAACAAAAGTATCGATCAGGTCCTGTGCGGGAACAGCCTGCTTGACGACCAGTGCCAGGTCCCTGAATACCACAGGGAATTTGGAAATCTCTACATAAGCGGGCAATTTCCGACCCTGCAATGCAATGGCATCCAGCTCAAATAACACCGGTGCCTGCGGCAGGTCGTATTTTTGCTGCCAGCGCGGATGAAGCTCGCCTATAAAGCCGATAGCTTTCCCTTCCAGCAGAATGTGCGCCGAACGCCCTGGATGCAACGCCGGATGCTCCAGCTTAGCGAAACTCAACGGAGACGGGAACGATGAAAAGGAGAACAAGGCTTCCAGATCTGCCTTGATGTCGAAGTAATCGATATTCCGCGTCGGCTGCCCCCACTGCTCATCGATCACGGGGCCATAGGCAAGCGCGGCGACCCGTTTTGGCTGATCGTAGCCGGCCACTGATAATGGGCCGTCGGCAATATTGTCATCGCGCCGATAAATTGCGCCAATCTCAAAAATGCGAATCCGGCTGATTTTACGGTTCAGGTTGTAACGCACATTTGCAATCAGGCTGCCGACTAGCGATGAACGCATGACGCTCATCTGGCTCGCAATCGGATTCTGCAGCTTGATCGGGTGTGCATTCCCGCAGAAATCTGCCTCCCATGCTTCCTCGACAAAACTGTAATTGATGACTTCCTGATAATCGAGGTCGGCCAACTGATGTCGAATCGCGTGCAAGGAACGAACATTTTCCGGCGCTATCCGCATGTCATTGGCGGCAACCGGCGCCAAAGCAGGAATACTCTCGAAACCATGAACCCGCGCGATCTCCTCGATCAAATCCTCTTCGATTTCAATATCGAACCGATATGAGGGCGGAGTCACCTCGAACAGGCCGGGCTGTTGCGTGAACGCTAAACCCAGACGCGTGAATATGTCGGCAATGTGAGCGTCGTCAAACGGCACGCCGATCACTTTGACTGCACGGGCAGTCCTGACCGTTACCGGATGCCGGGGCGGCAAATTGACGATATGGTCGTCTATCGGCCCGACTGCCGTTTTTTCTTTGTGTCCGCAAATTTCAACGATCAATGCCGTGATGCGTTCGATATCCTCGACTGTATTGGCAAAATCAACCCCACGCTCAAAACGGTGCGCTGCATCGGTTGAAAAATTGAAACGCCGGGAGCGTCCCTGAATCGCTTGCGGCCACCAGAATGCCGCTTCGAGATAGATATCCGTGGTATCGAGCGATACGGCTGTGGCATCACCGCCCATGATGCCGGCCAGCGATTCGATTTCACGTTCGTCGGCAATCACGCCGACCCAGTCATCCACCTCAACCGTATTGCCGTTCAACAACTTAATCGACTCGCCGCACCGGCCCCAGCGCACATCGAGACCGCCATGAATTTTGTGCAGGTCGAATATATGGCTCGGACGACCGAGTTCCAGCATCACATAATTCGAAATATCGACCAGCGCCGAAATGGGGCGTTGACCGCTGCGTTCCAACCGCTGTTTCATCCAGTCCGGTGTTGTCGCGCGCGCATTGAGACCGCGAATAATGCGCCCCGAAAAACGTCCGCACAAATCCGGCGCGGAAACCCGAACCGGCAATGTGTCATCAATCGTCACGGCTGCCATGCCATGGGTCGGGGTTTTCAACGGCGTGCCGGTCAGCGCAGATACTTCGCGCGCAACCCCCAGCACCGACAGGCAATCTGCCTTGTTGGGCGTCAGCTTGATGGTAAATTTGAGATCGTTTAATTGATAATAATCGCGGAAATTTTGCCCAACCGGCGCATCGTCAGGCAAATCGATCAGGCCGCCATGGTCGTCGGCCAATTTCAATTCACGCGCCGAACACAACATGCCTTGCGACTCCACGCCACGCAACAGACCTACTTTGATCTCGAACGGCTTGCCGTCGGCATCGCCGGGCGGCAAAATGGCGCCTGCCATCGCGCACGCTACTTTCATGCCTGGCCTGACATTGGGGGCGCCGCATACGATATTAAGCAATGTGCCGGTACCGGCATCGACCTGGCATACATTGAGCCGGTCCGCATTCGGATGCTTTTCCAGCGACCGAACCTGCGCCACCACGACGTTGGAAAAAGGCGGCGCGACCGGTTCGACCTGCTCTACTTCGAGACCGGACATGGTAAGCAAATGCGCCAGCTCATCCGATGTCAAATCTGGATCGGCCATCGTACGCAGCCAGTTTTCTGAGAATTGCATAATGAGAACCTTAGGAATTTGCCCGGATGGCCGACTACCGATTTATTTAATTAAATTGCTTCAGAAAGCGCAAATCGCCTTCATAGAACAAACGCAGATCGTTGATGCCATAGCGCAGCATCGTCAAGCGTTCCAGGCCGGAACCGAATGCGAAGCCGATATACTGCTCAGGGTCAAGTCCCATATTGCGCACTACCGCAGGGTGCACTTGGCCGGCTCCGGATACTTCAAGCCAACGCCCCGTCAACGGTCCGTTGCCAAAAGCGATGTCGATTTCTGCAGATGGTTCGGTAAAGGGGAAATACGAGGGACGAAAGCGCACTTGCAAATCGTCGGTTTCAAAAAACGCTCTGACAAAATTCAGATATACGCCTTTCAAGTCGGCGAAGCTGATATCTTCGGCAATCCACAATCCTTCAACTTGATGAAACATCGGCGAGTGCGTGGCGTCGCTGTCGACCCGATAGGTGCGGCCGGGAGCAATCACCTTGATAGGCGGCTTATGCATGCGCGCGTAACGCACCTGCATCGGGCTGGTATGGGTGCGCAACAGCAGGGGTTTGCCCTGGGTATCGCTGCCATCGATATAAAAAGTGTCTTGCATCGAACGCGCAGGATGGTTTTCCGGGCTGTTCAATGCAGTGAAATTAGTCCAGTCGGTTTCAATTTCAGGTCCGTCAGCCACATCGAAACCGATCGATCCAAAAATTTCTTCGACCCGCTGCCAGGTCCGCATGACCGGATGAATGCCGCCAATGCCGCGCCCTCTTCCAGGCAGCGTGACGTCAATTGCCTCTGCGTTCAGGCGCGCTTGCAACTGCGCATGGGCGAGTTGATCGCGCCGCGCATTCAACGCGGCTTCAATCTGCTCTTTGGCGACATTGATGACAGCGCCCTGGGTTTTGCGCTCATCCTGCGCCAGTTTCCCCAAGCCTTTCATTTGCTCGGTAAGCTGCCCGGTCTTGCCTAGATATTTTGCTTTTGCATTCTCAAGCGCGGCAGCATCTTCCGCTGCGGCAAAGTCGGTCTGCGCCTGAATTACAAGTTGGTCTAAAGACGTCATACGGGATGTGCGCTCTCGAAGAAAGCCGAAAAATAAAACGGGGCAGTAGTTTCAGGACTGCCCCGCTCGACTATTGCACCGCTACATGGATCATCACTCAAGCAGCGAAGTTAGCCTTCACCTGATTGACAATCGCAGCAAATGCCGGCTTGTCCATCACCGCCATATCAGCCAGAACCTTGCGGTCCAGCTCAATGGAGGCGCGTTTCAGGCCATTCATGAACACGCTATATGTCAAGCCATGCTCACGGGACGCTGCATTGATACGAGTAATCCACAAAGCACGGAATACGCGTTTCTTGTTGCGACGGTCGCGATAGGCATATTGACCTGCGCGCATGACCGCCTGCTTGGCGATGCGATAAACTTTACTGCGGCGTCCGCGATAGCCTTTGGCTTGGTCGAGGACTTTTTTATGACGGGCCCGCGCTGTGACCCCACGTTTTACTCTAGGCATGGTTACTCCTTAAATAGTGAGTGTGAGGTCAGGCAAACGGCATCATCGAGCGGACAGAGACCATATTAGTGGCATGGACCTCTGTTGAACCGCGCAATTGGCGTTTGGTTTTGGTGGTTTTTTTGGTCAGAATGTGGCGTTTGAACGCTTGACCGCGCTTAACGGTTCCACCTGGGCGCACACGAAAGCGCTTTTTGGCGCTGCTTTTCGTCTTCATTTTAGGCATAGCAAGTTCTGTCCTGTGGACAGCTCCATTTTTTAACATGATTGCAGGTGGCAACATTTCGTTACGCTTGGATGCCTGCTTTCACTTGTTGAGACATGGTGGCATCGGGCACCGCCATGTCTGACACAACGGAATCAAGTCCGCTGCGATCGCATGAGGCGTTCAACTATCCGGCGCCCCGTGCTAATTCTGTTCTTTCGTCCTACTTTTTCTTCTTCGGCGCCAGCACCATGATCATCTGGCGGCCTTCCATCTTCGGCCATTGTTCAACTTGTCCATATGGCTCCAGATCCAGCTTCAAGCGTTCCAACATCCGCATGCCGATATCCTGATGCGCCATTTCGCGCCCGCGGAACCGAAGGGTAATCTTGGTCTTGTCGCCATCATCCAAAAACTTGATGAGGTTGCGCAGCTTGATGTTGTAATCGCCATCATCGGTACCCGGACGGAATTTTACTTCCTTGACCAGAATCACCTTCTGCTTCAACTTGGCTTCATGGGCTTTCTTTTGCTCAGAATATTTAAACTTGCCATAATCCATCAGTCGGCATACCGGCGGCTGCGCAGTTGGCGCTATTTCCACCAAATCGACGTTTGCCTCTTCCGCCAAGCGGAAAGCATCTGCCAGACTTACGATTCCCAATGGTTCGTTCTCGACTCCACTTAACCGCAACTCCGGCGCAGTAATTTCACCATTGATGCGATGCGACTTGTCAGTAGCTATTGTAATTTCCTTTAAAAATCAAAATAAATAAGCCGTGCTGCAGATCAGGCTTTGGATTCAAGCTCGCTTTTCAGCCGCTCTACCAATACATCGACAGGCATGACGCCCAGATCGACATTGCCCCGCGCACGCACGGCTACTGTGTTTGCATCCCGCTCCTTATCACCGATGACGATGATATAAGGCAGCTTCTGAACTGAATGCTCGCGTATTTTATAGGTTATTTTCTCATTACGCAAATCGAGGTGTACCCTAAATCCTTGTTTCTTCAGGTTTTGTGCAACAGTTTGCGCATATTCAGCTTGCGCATCGGAAATATTGAGCACGGCAATTTGCACTGGAGCCAACCATAATGGCAGCGCGCCGGCATGATGTTCCAGCAACATCCCGATAAATCGCTCCAGCGACCCCAGTATCGCCCGATGCAGCATCACCGGAATTTGCCGGGTATTGTCTTCCGCCACATACTCGGCGCCCAGACGCATCGGCATCGAGAAATCGACTTGTATGGTACCGCATTGCCACATGCGGCCGATTGCATCTTTCAGCGTATATTCGATTTTCGGACCGTAAAAAGCGCCTTCGCCGGGAGAAACTTCAAAATGGCAGCCGGAACGCTCAAGCGAGGCAATCAACGCTTCCTCGGCCTTATCCCACACTTCGTCGGAACCGACGCGCTTTTCAGGGCGCGTTGCTATTTTATAAATGATATCGGCAAATCCGAAATCTTTATACACTTTTTGCAGCAACGCAGTATAAGCGACGCATTCGTCCAGAATCTGGTCTTCGGTGCAGAAAATATGACCATCGTCCTGGGTAAAGCCGCGCACGCGCATCATTCCATGCAAGGAACCGGAAGGCTCATTGCGGTGGCATTGGCCGAATTCGCCGTAACGCAACGGCAATTCGCGGTAAGAGTGCATGTTCGAGCGGAATATTTGCACATGGCCGGGGCAATTCATCGGCTTCAATGCATACGCGCGATTTTCCGACTCGGTGGTAAACATGCCATCTTTATAATTTTCCCAGTGACCGGACTTTTCCCACAGACTGCGATCCAGGATTTGCGGAGCCTTCACTTCCTGGTAGCCGTTATCCTGATACACATGGCGCATGTATTGCTCCACTTGCTGCCAGATGATCCAGCCTTTCGGATGCCAGAAAATAAGCCCCGGCGCCTCTTCCTGGAAATGGAGCAAGTCGAGCGCACGGCCCAACTTGCGGTGGTCGCGCTTATCGGCCTCTTCCAGCATGTGCAAATAGGCTTCCTGCTCTTCTTTTTTAGCCCAGGCAGTGCCGTATACGCGCTGCAGCATCTCATTCTTCGAATCGCCGCGCCAATAAGCGCCCGCCAACTTCATCAGCTTGAATACCTTGAGCTTGCCGGTAGACGGCACATGCGGGCCGCGGCACAAGTCGGTGAACTTGCCTTCGGTGTAAAGCGATACGTCCTGATCAGCCGGAATCGACTCGATAATTTCAGCCTTGTAAGCTTCTCCTATCGACTTGAAGTAGGCAACTGCCTCGTCGCGCGGCAATACCTTGCGGGTAACCGGTTCATCCTTCTTCGCCAATTCCGCCATTTTTTTCTCAATGGCTTCCAGATCTTCCGGCGTAAAGGGGCGCTTGTACGAAAAGTCGTAAAAGAATCCATTTTCGATCACCGGCCCGATCGTCACTTGCGCATCCGGGAATAATTCCTTGACCGCATACGCCAGCAAATGGGCGGTGGAGTGGCGAATCACCTCCAGTCCATCGGCATCCTTATCGGTGACGATGGCCAAATCGACGTCGTGGTCGATCAGGAAAGAGGTATCCACCACTTTGCCGTCCACTTTGCCGGCCAAAGCCGCTTTCGCCAGGCCGGCGCCGATACTGGCAGCGACTTGCGCGACTGTCAGCGGTGCTTCAAATTGACGTTGCGAGCCATCTGGTAGTCTTACTGTAAGCATGTTGCGCTCCGTGTCGGTAAAGGGATGATACCGAAGCTAAATTAATCGATATAGTGCAATAAAATCCGCGGACAAAAAAAAACACGGACCAGCCGCGCTTTTTCATGTGCAGAACGAAAAAGATCTCGACTAGCGTCGCGGTTCAACCGTGGAGGTGGTAGTTCGCGGTGTCATAACCGGTGTGCCTTTCTCGCTCTTACATAAAATGATTGAATTACATTGCGTGGCAGCAAAATGAATGCCGACACCGTATGTATGCCGTATACCATGCAATTAATGGAAGGTATATTATCATAAATTGCCCTGCCGGCGACAATGTCGAAGCCGATTGCTTTCCAAACGGAGGACCAATATGGCCAGGAAATCCTTTCCTCTTTCCGAGGTTTACGGAATGCTTGAACCGGGGCCGGTCGTCATGGTCACGACTTCGCACTGCGGGCGCCCCAATATCATGACTATGTCATGGCACACCATGATGGAGTTTGAACCGCCGCTGGTGGGTTGCGTCATCAGCAATCGCAATTATTCCTTCAGCCTATTGAAAAAAACCAGGGAATGCGTCATTAACATCCCCACCGCAGGAATCGCTGAAAAGGTCGTGGGTTGCGGCAATGTTTCGGGTGAAAATATCGATAAATTCGAGATGTTTGGCCTCACCCCCAAACCTGCGGCGCAGGTCGGCGCCCCCCTCATCGATGAGTGCTTTGCCAATCTCGAGTGTCGGACCAGCGACACCAGGATGGTGAATAAATATTGTTTTTTTGTGCTTGAAGTCATCCACGCATGGATCGACCCCGCAGTGAAAAATCCGCGAACGATTCATCATGTTGGATACGGCAACTTCATGGTTGCGGGGGAAAAGATCAAGCTGACATCCAAGATGCGGTAACGTTGCCTTATTTGGTTTTGAAAGTCGTCACGCCATCCCAATTGGGGCCAGGCGGCGCAGCACGGAAAGCAGCTATATTATCGAGATAAAGCTCATATAGCCGCTGCTCCGGCCAGGCCAGATGCAATTCGCGGATAATAGGCTCGGCCCCATCCCAATTCTGCTCACGGAATAAGGCCAAAGCAGTCTGCCAGCGCGAGAGCGCATGGCGCATGGTTTCATCAAGCTCCGACTCCAGCGCTATCGGCTCGAATATCGCCACCGGCTCGTTCTTGCCTTTGACCTTGACGCGATCCAACTCGCGGTAAGCAAACGCCGGCGCAGCGTGCATGGTTGCTTCGCCGACCACCACCCCCACCCCGTATTCCTTGGTAATGCCTTCCAGCCGTGAAGATAGATTCACCGCATCTCCCATGACCGTATATGCGCGGCGAATTTTCGAACCCATGTCGCCGACCCGCACCGAACCGGTATTAACGCCGATGCCTATCTTAAGAGGCGGCCAGCCGCGGGCGATGAAATCGATATTCAGTTTCCCGGCGGTCTGGTGCATCATCAGCGCTGTAGCGACGCCGCGTGCCGCATGGTCCGGCAACGCCACCGGCGCGCCCCAAAACGCCATCACGCAATCGCCTATGTACTTATCCAGCGTGCCGCGATTGCCGCGTATGTTTTCCGACATGGCAGTCAGGTAAAGGTTGATGTATTCACGCAGTGAATTCGGGTCCAGACCCTCCGAAATTGTGGTGAAACCGCGCACATCGGCGAACATGATTGTCAATTCGCGGATCTCGCCTTCCATGTTGTACTTCTCTGGATCTTCGGCCATCACTTCGACTAATTCCGGCGCGACATATTCGCCGAATAAACCGCGCATCGCGCGGCCTTTGCTGAATTCGAATAAATAGCCCCAGGCGATATTGAACATGAACAGCAAAAGAATCAGCAACAGAGCGGTTGCCACCGGCAAAACCAGGTCTTGCTCCCGGTATGCCCAGAAGTTAAACCCCAGGCCGGCAATTGTCGCCGTCAAGGTAAAAAGAATAGAGGCGAGCGGTCGCAACAGCGCAAGCGCGATGACAAGCACAACCCCGACCAACAGAACCTGCAACAGATTGAATCCATCGCTGTAATCGGGCTTATGCTTGAAATGACCGTCCAGAATGGAAGCGATAATATTCGCATGCGCCTCCACTCCCGGATATTCGGGGTTCATCGGCGCACTTCGCAAATCGTTCAAACCTTCGGCAGTGGTGCCCACCAGCACTATGCGTTGTGCCAAATTCTCCACCGGCACTCTCTCATGCAACACATCGGTCGCCGATATATAGCGAAATCCACCACCGTCAGGCCCGCCTCTGCCGCGATAATCGATTTGCACCTTCATCAGGTCTTCGACTGGAATTCGTTTTGAATACGGTTCGGTATTGAGAAGCAGCGAGTCCAGCACGCCGTAATCGCTTTCAGTTGACGGCACGAAAATCGGGTGAGTAGCGGTCGCCCCCAATGCCACCCTTGCCGTCGCCAGCCCCAAAGATTCATAATAATTGCTGCCAAGCTGCATAATCAGGGGGGAGGAACGAAGCGTGCCGTCGGTATCCATGTCGGCATTGAAAAAACCGCCGGCACGGGCGGCATGCTGCAATTTCGGAATATTCGCCACATAGCCGGAAGATGCTTTCGCGCGCAGATCGCGTCCGCCAAGATCAGCGACCTGAAACGCAGGCGCGGGCAGCATCCCTTTCTTTTGCTTATCGGAAAAGCTATATCCAAGCACGACCGGCTTATCCTTCAATGCGGTTGCCAGGCGTTCATCGTAATCGAGCATCGGTTTGAGCGCGTCTAGCTTTTTCTGGAACAAGGGCAAGTCTTTCAAATCCGTTTTCGCCAGCGACTCCAGCGTCGGATAACCGGAACTGGTGTCCGGCTCTGAAAATTGCACATCGAGACCCACCGCCTTGATGCGGTAATGATCGGTCAGTTTCGTGATCAGGTCGGCCCACACATCCCGGCTCCAGGGAAAGCGTCCAACCTCCGCCAGGCTCTTTTCATCGATATCGACAATGACGATACGGGGGTCCAGCTTGGGCGTCTGCGCCCTGACGCGCAAATCGTAAAAAAAGATATCGAAACGGTCGACAATGTTGTTCGGAAGATAATCAAGCGCCTGAGCGCACGCCAGCACGGTCAGAAACAGCCCTACTCCCCAGCGTATGCCGTATTTGGCTAGCAATTTTCGCAAATTATTCCCTCGAATTTAAGGCACATAGCCCGGAATCTTGCTAACGTCGACATCGTCGATCTGTGCCGGGTCCATGAATTTCTTCGCGTAAGTCAGGTAAACCTTGTTGCGCACAAAGATGTCGAACAAATCAGGGTCGATATGATTCCGCTGGCGGAATCCGCCCAGTATCCGCAACGATTCGCTGAGCGATTTACCGGTTTTGTAGGGGCGATCTTTCGCTGTCAGCGCTTCAAAAATATCGGCGATTGCCATGATGCGCGCCTGCACCGGCATTTGATCGCCGCGCAATCCATTCGGGTAACCGGTGCCGTCCATCTTTTCGTGATGACCGCCCGCATATTCGGGCACATGCCGCAGTTTTTTCGGCCAGGGCAGCGACTTTAGCATGTCGATGGTGATTTTAATATGGTCGTTGATGATCTGCCGCTCTTCCTGGGTCAAGGTGCCGGCACGGATGCTCAGGTTAGTCGTCTCATTCTGGTCGAGGAAGTCGCATTCTTCGCCATTTATCCCTACCCATCGGTAATGGGCGATGTCCTGCACTTTCTGTATGTCTTCCGGTCGCATTCCTTCGCCGCCGATATTCGCTTTTCGCAAAAATGCGCGGTCGTCGTCAAAATTCGCCAATTCCTGTTGCAATTGCCGGTCGATTTCCATTTCCGCTTCCGGATTGCGCTGGGAGTCGCCGACTGCCGCCAGCTTTTTCTTCAATGCGCGGATCTCGGCATCCCGTTTCAATACTTCAAAACGGGTATCGACCATGTGTATGCGGTCGTATATGGTTTGCAGTTTGGTCGATTTTTCAACCACGTGCACCGGTGTGGCGATTTTGCCGCAATCGTGCAGCAAGCCGGCTACGCGCAACTCCTCCCTGTCGTCCGCCGACATCTTGAAATCTGCCATCGGCCCTTCTGTGGTCGCACTCACCGCATCGGCCAGCATCATGGTAAGTTCCGGAACATTCCTGCAGTGGTTGCCGGCATTCTTCGATTTCTCGTCAATCCCGATATTAATCAAGTTAACCAACGCTTCAAACAGTTCTTTCAACCGGGAGATTAATTCCTGATTGGTAATGGCAATCGCTGCCTGGGATGCCAGTGCTTCGATGAAACGTTGATCGGTATCCGAAAAAGAGCAAATCGACCCGCTGCCCGGCGTCTTGGCGTTGATCAATTGCAGCACCCCGATCAGCTCGCCCTCGTGATCCTTCATCGGAACGGTCAACAAGGATTGCGTACGATAATGAAATGTTTCATCGAATTTCCGCATGCCGGAAAAATTGAAATCGGTCGGCTCGTAGACGTCCTGAATATTGATGGATAAGCCGGTATTGGCAGCATAGGCAGCGACCGCGGTAAGATTTTTGGCGCCGTTCTCATCCACCAACGGAATATTCGGAATATTGATCGCAGACCCCTTTGGCCCACCCTGATAGAGTCTTAGCGAATCATTGATTGAAATATTGTAACAAAGACTTTTCCTGTCGGCGCTGACGCTATACAAGGTTCCGCCATCTGCGTGGGTCATGCTTTTTGCCGTATTCAGGATGCGATCCAACAACACCGGTATGTCGCGATTAACGCTGAGTTCGACACTCAGCTCGGTCAATTGATCCAGTCTTTGCGTAACTTCGGCGTTCTTGGCGTCCTGCATGGTTATTCTGCCTATCTAGGATTTTACGAATCTGAATACCTCAAAAAACAAATTCATCACTGCATCTAAGCGCTTTAAAGGAACGTCCCCCATCGTTAAGTCCGAGCTCCTGCATGATTGCCTCTTCCTGTCCGGGCTTCAGATGATAAATCAGAAAATCGATAGAATGCGGCATTGCCTGAACATCTTTAATCAGGGATTGAGGGCAATAATGCCCTGACACCTCTGCCAGTTCGAAATCGGCATTGGTAAATGAACAATCGACGATCACTTTAGCAAGCTGTGGCTCGTTTTTCATTTTTCCCCACAATGCCGGCGTGGTGGCCATATCGCCGGTAAACAGGAATCCTGATACCTGGTTATGCACTAAATAACTGGATGCATCGACGGTATGATTCACCGGATTGGCGGTAATCAAACGTCCACCCACATCAATGGCAACGCCAGGGCGCATAGGCTCCCAGCGCAAAATCGGATTATCGGCAGTTGGAATCATGGCGAAATCCGGCCAGATCAGCCAATTGAAAAAATGACTTTTCAGTGTTGCAATGACCTCTTCGGTCGCATGGATAACGATAGCGTCCGCTCTTTTACCCAACACGGCATCAGCCAACAGCGCTAATCCGGCAATATGATCAAGATGGGTATGCGTCAAAAACACATGATCGATTTTGACAAGCTCTGCCATGTCCAGGCTGGTTAATCC